>CAJJQT010000074.1 GCA_905193995.1 uncultured Porphyromonadaceae bacterium
AGTCACTCTTGACCATCACGGAAGGCATTATTTCAAATAACGTGTTTTTGATCGGAATATTGCATCCGCCCATGAAATAAAGTGTGCGCGCGGCCTTGAACTCGTAGATCTGACCGGCCGCCGCGTCGCCGCCGTTCTCACCGCCCATCTTGATGGTGGGGCCGCTAAGATGTGTGACGGACAGGCCTGCGTGCCAGATCTTGTGCTGATACCATATGCCGGCGCCGAGGTCGAGGGCTGTGCCGTGGAGGTCGGTCATCGGAATGCCTTCGTCGGAACCCTGGTGGTAGTCGTCGCCGTCGGGCAGGTAGACCTCGCTGCCCTTGAAGCGCTGGTCGTACATGCCGATCTGCAGAGCGACGGTGAATTCTCCGCCCCAGCGCTTGCGCTTGTAGCCGATCTGTGCGTTGAGATTGAGAGAGTTGTAGAGACCGTAGCTTTCCTGCTGCATAACCAGGCCGGTCGAGAACCGCTGCCCAAGCAGCTTGAAGGGCATGTCGGCCGCTCCAAGGAAAGTGCGCGGAGCATTGTCGATGCCTACCCACTGCAGGCGTCCGGCTGCCCGGATGTTCAGAAAATCGGTGCGGCCGGTTGCGGCGGGGTTATAGAGCGACGGCAGCTCGTAGAACTGCGTGAACTGTGCGTCGGTCTGTGCGTGAAGGAGCCCAGCGGAAGCTGCAGCGGCGAACGCGAGGGCTGTGAGCCGGATGAGTATGCCTGATTTCATGGTCTTATTCGAAATAGAAGGTCAGGACTATCATCTTCGACGTCGCTTTCGCCAGCGAATTGGTGAATTTAAGCTTGTCGGGGTCGTCGGCCAGGTCGGGGCGGTCGTGTGTGAGCACATCGGTCAGCCCCAGGCAGAATTTTATCTCCGGTATCAGCTTGAAATAAGGCAGATAGAAGTCGCAGCCGAAACCGATCGAGAGGAACATCTCACTCGACTTGAGTTTTAGGAAGTCGCTGCGCTTCTTGGCCACGTCGAACGCCGGCATGATGCCCGCCGTGACGTACGGCCGGGCGTTGCGCACGCGCATGGCGGCGTATTTAAGGTCAAGAGGAAGTATCACGTAGGTCGACTTGATGTTTTGGCGCTGCTCGGCTCCGGATGTCACCTCGCGGAAGCGTATGTCGCGGCTGCCGAACATCATGCCGGGCGAGAAGCGCACCGAAAAGTAGTTGTTGAGCCGCAGGGCCACAAGGCCGGTGACCGTGAAGCCGGGCTGATAGCCCGGCTGGTCGGCGCGCCACTGTTCGCCCAGGTCGGTGATCAGGCCGTTGTGGGTAAGACGCAGATCCTCGGCGAAAGCGCCGATAGAGAAGCCTAAGTGCCAGCGCCGCAGGTCGGCATAGGGGCGGTTCTCTATCTTGTCGTTGAGCCGGCGTGCGGCCGCGGGCATCGCGGCTGTCAGCGCCATGACAATCAATGTGATTATGACTGAAAACTTTTTCATCACATTCTTTAACGGCGAAATCGGATGATTATTGTGCCGCCACAAAAAAAGCCCGTGCGGGGCAAGCGGCTCCGCACGGGCGAGTACAGTGTAATTTATAGTCAGATCACATCGTAGTCAAGTCCGATATAGTGCTGGTAGGGATGGTCGCATGCCGGGCATATCTTCGGCGGCTCGGTGCCTTCGTAGACGTAGCCGCAGACCAGACACTGCCAGCGGATGGGGGTGTCGCGTTTCCATACGGTGCCGTCGTTGACCTGCTTCAGGTAGTGCATGAAGCGTTCGTGGTGTCGTGCCTCGATTGTGGCGATGGCGCGGAAGTGCTCGGCTATATCAGCGAAGCCTTCCTCCTCGGCTGTCTTTGCGAAGCCCGTGTAGAGGTCGACGCCCTCTACCTTTTCCTCGTTGGCGGCAGTGAGCAGGTTCTGGGCGGTCGTGCCGATCACGCCGGCGTCGGCGGCTACCGGGACGGTGATTGAGCCGCCTTCGAGCATCTTGAAGTATACTTTGCTGTGGCGCAGCTCGTTGTCGGCTGTCATGCGGAAGATCTGACCGATGGGAAAATAGTTCTCCTTGTCGGCCTGCTGGGCGTAGAACATATAGCGTGTGTAAGCCGATGACTCGGCGAGATATGACACTACGAGATTTTTCTCGGTCTGGGTGCCCTTGATACTTTTTGTAGCCATAATATATTTTGATTTTGGTAATATTTTGAATTTACTAAGATATAACGGCTGCCGCGGTCTGTTTGTTCAGCGAGATCGCCCGCCTTGGTGGGGCGGGCGATCCGGCGTTATTCAGAGTTTTATGTCAGTATTCTGTAATCGGTCAGGCCGCGGAGATCAGTAGTTCCACTGGCAGGCCACCATGCGGAGGTTGGGGCAGGCCTGGGTGCGGAGATCGACGATCTGGTTGAAGCGGCAGTTGATGTAGGTCAGACTCTGGTCGAACGATACGTCGAGCGTCTGGAGCTCGTTGTTGTTGCAGATCAGACGCTGCAGGAAGGTCTGGTTGCTCAGGTTCAGAGTAGTCAGGTCATTGTACGAGCAGTCTACGAACTGGATGTTGGGGCAGCTGTTTACGTTCAGAGCTGTCAGGTCGTTGTAAGAGCATACGAGGTCGATCAGGGCCGAGCAGTCGTTGACGGTCAAGGTCTTCATGTTGTTGTCGGAGCAGACCATGAAGCTCAGCGAGGGCAGGTTGGAGATGATCAGGTTGGCCAGTGCGTTGTCGTCGCAGTTCATGTTCTGGAGGTTGGTCAGACCGGCGAGGGTCAGAGAGGTCAGCTTGTTGTAGCCGCAGTAGAGATCCTTGAGGGCGGTGCAGTTGTCGACCGACAGGGTCTCGAGTTTGTTCGACTGGCAGTTGAGGCTCTTGAGGGTCGCCGAATTAGACATGTTAAGGACGGTGAACTGGTTCGAGGCGATGTTGAGTTCCTGCAGGAAGGGAGTACCGGTGATGTTGAGGTCGGCGATGCGGTTGTTGTTGACGATCAGCTTGGTGATCTGCTGGCAGCCGTCGATCTTGATTTCTGCGAGGCTGTTGCGCGAGGCGTTCACGTCGGTCAGGGCGGTGTTGCCTGTCAGGTCGAGCGAGGTGAGTTTGTTGCGCGATACATTTACATTGGTAAGGGCGGTGAATCCCGAAAGATTCAGCGTGCCGGCGAGTTTCTTGCCTCTCCAGTCGATGGCGGTCACGTGGCCGTTTTCGACTTTGACGCCTTCCCATGTAGAGGGAGCCTTCGGGTCAGTGATGCGTAGAGCCTCAGCGTTGGTTGCTGCTTCCGCGGCCGGCTGGGCCAGGAAAGCCTGAAGCTGCTTGAGTTCATTCTTGGCAATGCTCTGTGCCGAAGCGGCTACTGAACAGAGAGCCACGATTAAGAATAATGCGATCTTTTTCATATTGGTGAGTTTTAGGATTAAAATTCGTGTAGTTTTCTGACGATTTAATTTTCTAACAACGCCGTTGCTCAGATTGTTTTCCGCCTCGTAAAAAAATCCAAAATTTATTAAATTCGTGCTCCGGCCCACATAGCTAAGATAGCTAATTTAGCTAAAATAGCTAATATAGCTATAATAGCAAAAAAGCTGCGCCTGAGCGGGCGCAGCTTCGTATGGCGAATTTGTCGGAGATTATTTGCCGAAGATATAGTTGTATTGCTGCATGAGGCGTAGGAAGCGCAGATCGTCACGCAAGGCGCCTGCATTGACCGGCCCGTCGGTGTTGTTCATCCAATTGTGGTTGTCGCTGTAGCCGGCCTTGAGCGAGCGTTCGACGGCTTCGAGAGCCTTCTCGTCGTTGTCGCGCATCATGTAGTAGCAGGCTGCCAGATAGTTGACGCGGCCGTCGTTGTCGGGTACCGTGGCCACGATATTGTCGATCCAGGCATCGCCTTCGGCTTCACGGCCGAGTGCGGCGAGAGCGAAGCCTCGAAGCGACGTGATGTCGCTGTCGGTAAATCCTTCGACGTCGAGGGCCTGCTGGTTGAACTGGCGGGCGGCTGCCGGCTGGTTCATGAACGAGCCGTGGATCCAGGCCCGCAGTATGTAGATCTCCGGATTGTTGGCGTCAAGCATCGATGCCTCGCCCAGCACGGCGACGGCTTGTTCATAGTCTTTCTTGTCGACATAGTTAAGGGCCATTTCCACCAGCCCGGGAACGTATTCGCGGTCGATGACCATGGCGTGGCCGCCGGCAGCGATGGCTTCGTCGTGGCGTCCCTGGGCGCGCAGGATGCGCGAGCGCGTCACGTAGTATTCGGCCACAGTGCCCTGCGAGTCTGAGATAGCCTTGTCGATCTGCTCAAGGGCCTCGTCATAGCGGCCGAGGCCAAGCTCGCACCGGGCTATCGAGGCGTTGAGGCCGTGGTAGTTGTAGAGGCGCTGGTCAATGATGGTCTGGAAGTCGTCGATGGCCGAGAGATAGTTGTAGTGGGCCTGGGCGATGGTGGCGCGCAGGTAGCGGTAGAGGCCGTTGCCGGGCACCGCCTCTATGGCGCGAGTGAGGCCGTCGACGGTAGCCTTGTAGTTGCTGTTGCCGTAGTTGACCAATGCCGAGATGGCGCGTTGGTCGCGTGAGTTGAGCGATATAGCCACCAGCAGGTCGTCGACCGCGCCCTGATGGTTGCCCATGGTCTTGCGCACCGATGCGCGGCGCACGTATATTTCGGGCTCGTTGGCGTTGAATGCCACGGCCTGTTCCAGCAGTTCTTCAGCTTCGGTGTAGTTGCCTTCGGCCGCCGAGCATCGGGCCATGCCTATCAGAGCCTCGGTGCTGCGGGTGTTCATGCGCTGGATGCGCATGAATTCGCGGCGCGCTTCCTGCGGCTGTCCGAGCTCGAGCAGGGTGGTGGCGCGCTGGTATATGGCCGATGCCGACTGAGGCTCGAGCGCCAGGGCCGAGTCAATGTCGGCCAGGGCCAGCTCGGGCTTGCCCGTCTGGTTATAGATGCCGGCACGGAGCATCAGGGCCTGGAATTTGGTGTCGCGGTCGTTGCCGCAGTAGCGTATGGCGTTGTTTACGTCGTCGAGGGCGCGCACATATTCGTTGTGTCGGTAATACTCGTTGGCGCGGCGGAACCAGGTCAGGTGATCCTTCGGGTTGGCCTGAAGCTGCTGGTCGTAGACGCCTATCACGGCGAGGGTCATTGGATTGTCTATGATAGCCGGGGCATGTTGCGCCGCAAGGGCGACTGCCAGGGCTGTCAGTGCGACTTTGATTACTTTCATTTTTTTGTTATCTGCAAGAAATTGAGGTACAAATTTACCGCTTTTGGCTTAACGCTCAAAATCAATTAACATTTATTTTGTGATTTTGTCCGGGTGAGGGAGATCAGGTCGGAATAGCGCGATTTGGCCGCCGTGGCGCGTCCGTACTGCACGGCGCGGTGGGGGCATATATGGTAGCAGCGCAGGCACAGCGCGCATCGGTCGCTCCAGGCGGGGCGGCCTCCCTTCATGGTGATGTTGCCAGTCGGGCACGAGCGGGCGCAGATACCGCAGCCCACGCAGGCATCCGAGGCGTGGAAAGGCCGCGGCGACATGGCGTGGCGCACGAACCATGGATAGATGACCGCCGATTTCACCCATGCGAACCGTCCGCGCATGCAATTGTCGGCCGCCGTGCCGGAGAGGATGCGCACGGCGATTTCGGAGATGCGCGCGGGTGCGGCCGCTATTTTTGCTTCGGCCACTTCGGGCGAGTCGGTGTCGAAGCCCTTCATTAGCACATAGGTGTTGGGCATCTGCACCGAGAAGGCAGCGCGGGCGTCGCCTCCGCAGTTAGCGATCAGCCTCCGCCACTGTCGGGCGGTCAGACCCGTGTCGTCGCCGCAGGTCATCACTGCATAGTGCGGCACGGCGCGCAGCTCCGGGCATTCGCGCATGGTCTCGCGGATCCACTTCACCACCACGGGCGGCACGCCCCACGAATAGACCGGAAACACCCACACGGCACGGTCTCCCGTGCAGGCGGGGCGGTCCGGATATACAGTCAGGGCGCCGTCCGCGAGGCGCTCGCCGAGTTGCAGGGCCGCGAACATGCTGTTGCCGGTACCTGAGAAGACCAGAATCATCGGATGTGGCGGATAACGACCTTGGTGGCGCCGAAACCGTATTCGCGGAAAGATGCGTCGCTGACGTCGTGGCCCCTGTAGCGGTGGTTGAGTTCTTTCATCAGAGCCGCGCGGAGCACGCCTTCGCCCTTGCCGTGGATGAAGATTATGGTGCGGCCGGGATATTTCAGGTTCTCGTCCATGATGCGTCGGAAGGTATCGATCTGATAGTTGAGTATGTCGGATTTCGACATGCCGTCGGTGGTGTAGAGCAGCTCCGACGAGTGCAGGTCGACTTCGAGGGGCACCGACAGGTCGGGCTTGACGGCCCGGCGCTCGACGGCGCGGGGGCTCCGGCGGTCGGCGGTCTGTTTTTCCGTAAGGGCGACTTTCAGGACCTCGGCGTGCGGGGGCTCCGGACGCCCTACGGTCTTGTCGTCGCGCACGATGTCGAGGGCTATCACCTTAGAGTCGAAGTACGGATTGACGTCGAAGCAGTGTAGCCGGGCGAACTTGGTGGCGTCGAGCCGCTGCTCGAAATCAACGGGCGCTTTGCGGGTGAACTCCCCCGGCCGCTTGAACGGCAGTGCCTCTACGGAGATACGGTCGATGTCGGGCAGATCGTCTACGGTGAGCTCGAACAGAAACTCCTGCATCTGAGGTTCGATGACGCCGCCGAAGCGCAGCTGCCAGCTGTCGCTGTCGCGGCGCCGTGTGGCCACGGTCAGGTAGAGCCAGTAGTTGGAGTCGTTGACGAATGAGGCATCGAACGTGGTAGAGCTCAGCTTACGGATGTCGGCCGGCTCGAAGCCCAGCACGAGGTTGAGTTTCTCGCCTTCGGGCGTTTCCTCCACAGCCGGCAGCGGTTCGGGCTCCGGCTGGAACGCCGGAGCCGCCTTGGACTCGGCTTTGGCGGCCGGGGTGCCCTCCCGCTTTGGCCGCAGCGCCTCGGGGACTTCTTTCTTGTAAAACGAGTCGCCCGAGGCGACTACCACGCATTCGCGGGCGAGGACCGGCGTCTCGAAGCCGTCCTCGTCGACATAGGCCATCTGGCCGTCTATTTTTGTGACACGTCCGCCGCCCACGCTGTTGAGGTAGCGCACGGTGTCGCCGACTTTAAGTTGCATATTTCCTGATTTTTTTGCAAAATTACGATTTTTCGTCCTAACGGCAAAAATATCTGCGCCAGAGGGCGGCCGCCGGCCGCTCGAACCATCGGCTGACGGGATATGATGCAGCGATCGTCAGAAACAGCAGTATCCACACGAATACCTGATAGGTGACAGGTATGCCGAGCTTTTCGAGAAGCACGCGCAGATACTCGCCGGCCACTATGTGGATCATGTAGAAGCTGAAGCTGACGTTGCCGAAGCTGATCAGCGGCCGCAGGTGCAGCAGGCGTGTGAAGAGGCCGCCGCGGGCGTCGAGCACCGTGAACGTGCCGATCAGCAGCATCGACGGCATCCACCAGAGCGAGGTTGCTGAATACTGCGGCGGTATGTATGCATATATCATCAGCGCTCCTGCGAAGACGGCAATGGCGGCGCCTTCGGCCAGGGTGCGGACGGCCGCAGGCCTCGCGCGCAGATAGGCTACGGCGCGCGAGTCACACCCCCGGCGCCATATCTGCCACAGAAACATGCCGAGCACGAAGTCGGTAAGACGCATCATCGGGTTGACGTAGATGAAGTTGTTGACCATGTGCTGCGTGAAATATACGGCGATAAAATATACTGTGAGCATGGCGCAGATTCCGGATGCAGTGCCGCGCAGGCCCAGGTGACCGGGCAGACGTACCAGAGGCGGGAACAGCAGGGAGGCAAAAAGCAATGCCGACAGGAACCACGAAATGCTGTTGCCGGAAAAATAGTAGGATGAGTCAGGTATCCAGGCCTGCAGGAGCAGAAGATTCGATACATCAGGAAGTATGTCGGCGGCGGTCAGCACGGGAAGCTGCACGGCGATGGCCGCAGCGAGACAGAGCACATGGAGGGGATAGATTTTGGACAGACGGTCGCACACGAACCGCCCGTATGAGATTTCACCGCGACAGATGCGGTCCTCAAAGCCGTTGCACAGTACAAATCCGCTAAGAATCAGGAAAAAGCTCACGCCGCAGTCGCCTCCGGCCTCGAAGCCGAAGAAGTGGTGGGCAAAGATGCCCAGGGCGAAAAGCCCGCGTAATGACTGCAGTGACCTGAACATAGGCGGAATTTTTCCACAAAGATAGCCATTATGGCCAAAACGTCAAATGCCCCGGCCTATAAAAAAAGT
>CAJJQT010000075.1 GCA_905193995.1 uncultured Porphyromonadaceae bacterium
GCTTCGGCAGATAGTATGCCGTCCGGATTACTTACATACTGTGAGCTGTCGGCTACGTGCACATTGGGTATCTTGTCCACGGTGTATGTAGCTGCTGTAGCTGCAAATGATATAATAAGAGCAACAAACAGACTTAGATATCGTGTCATATTGTTAGATGCTTTTTTATTAAACAGCCGGAAGCGACATACCGTTTAACTTGCGGTATAAGTCGAGCGCGTAGACATCGGTCATTGCCGACACATGGTCGAGCACTGCCTGTATGCGGCCGTATAGGTTCGGTGCTGCCACGTCGTACTGATCGGGAAACTTGGCCAGAAGCAGGCGGGAGTAGTTGAGCTCGGGATTGATAACTGCATGGATGAGCTTCTGGAGCAGGAAAGTTATGATGCGGTTGCCGGCCAGCTCGATGTCGACGACGTCGCCCGAACGGTAGATCTTTTCCCACGACAAGTCGTTGCAGCGGGCGTATCCGTTGCGTTCGAGCTCGTTGATGTGCTCAAGCAGCGGACCCTCCATGGTGCCGCTGAGTATATCGTCCTCATGTCGGAGGAAGGTAGCGGCGCAGTTTTTGACAAGAGTTCCCACCACGCATGAGCGCAGATAGGCTATCTTCTCGTTGGGATCGCTCACGCGGTCCATCACTTGGGTCATGTGGCGCCGCTGATCCTCTCCGAAGTACGACAGGAATGCGTCGATAACCTCCCTGGTCGACAGTATCCGGAGTTTGTGGGCATCCTCGATATCCATGACTTCGTAGCAGATGTCGTCGGCGGCCTCGACAATGTATACCAGCGGATGTCTGGCATAGCGGACAGCACCGTCCGGAGCATCGAGGCGTATCATACCCAGTTCGTCGGCGACCTTGACGAAGTCGCCGATTTCGGAGGTGAAGAATCCGAACTTGTTTTTAGTGGCAAGCCGCGATTCGAAAGGGTATTTCACGATCGATGCCACGGTGGAGTAGGTCATTGCGAATCCGCCGCGGCGGCGCCCCTTGAACTGGTGTGTGAGGACGCGGAAAGCGTTGGCATTCCCCTCGAAGTGAGTCAGATCGGCCCATTCGCGTTCGGAGAGCATCGGTTGCAGCGATTTGCCCTCGCCTTCGCTGAAGAAGGTCGATATGGCCTTTTCGCCCGAGTGACCGAACGGCGGGTTGCCCAGATCATGGGCCAGTCAGGCGGCGCTGACAATATCGCCGATGTGATCGAAGATCTCAGGGCGGCAGTCGGTGTGGCGTTCGCGCAGTCCGATGGCGATCTCGTCGGCCATCGATTTTCCCACACATGCCACTTCCATGGAGTGCGTAAGACGATTGTGGACGAATATGCTGCCCGGAAGCGGGAACACCTGAGTCTTGTTCTGCAGACGGCGGAAAGGCGATGAAAATACGAGCCTGTCGAAGTCGCGCCGGAAGTCGGTGCGTACGCGGCTCTTGTTCGGGTCATGGAAGTCCTCGAGCCCGAGCCGCTTGTCGTTGATCAGCAGCGACCAGTCCATTTTCTGTGCCATAACTGTGAGTTAGATTAGAGGAGTGCAAAAATAGTCCGGGCCGCTCAGCCGCGAGGCTTAAGCGGCCCGGTGCGTTGTTTACGGAGCCTTGGGCTGGGGCGCTGCGGCTTATTCGCCGATGCCCTGGATGAAGTTCAGGCTGTAGTTGTCGACTTTTTCGCCACCCTGGAGCAGGATGCGCATGTAGCCGTTGTCCTGAAGCAGGCGCCGGTTGCCGAGGTTGAGCATGTTGTTGAACTGGCGGGTGTATTCTTCGGGAGTGAATTCGCGGCCCATGTTGTCGGCGGCGTCAACCACGAATACCATCACGCCGTTGTTGCCCTTGACGGGGCCGACGAGTTTGCCGATTTCAGCAGCGTCGATGATGCCCTGCAGGACATTCTCGCCCTGGCCGATCATTGCCAGCGACGACGAGCCGAACATGGCATCGCCCTTCTGGGCGGGTACTTCCATCAGTTTGGCATATCCGGCCACATCCTTGGCTTTGCCGGCGTAGCGGTCAACGAGAATCTGTGCTTTCTTGTTGTTGAGGGCGCGGAAGTTGATCTCGTCAGCGATCAGGTCGGCGTCCCAGGGCAGATATTCCTCGTCATAGACACGCTCGACGGCGGCTGCCAGCAGGTACGACTGCTTGCTGTCGCTCTGGACGGGCATCACCTGGCCGGGTTTTGCTTCCATGAGCCACTTGACTGCCTGGCGCGAGTCGGGAGCGTTGCCCACGCTGGGCGACGAGGCCGATACGAAGCCCTTCTGTACGGTGTAGCCGGCTTCGGCGGCGTTCTTGTTGAACAGCTCGGCCGACGAGTTGTTGGCTACGAAGGTGTTGAGGCTCTGCGACAGGTTGGTGAGGGTCTCCTGTGAGGGATCCACCACGAATGTGATCTCAGCAGCGTCATATACCTTGACGGGCGCGTTGCGTTTGTTCACACGGTAGATGGCCTGCACGGGAGTTGTCTGGGTGGAGTCGGTGTAGATGAAGATTTCGCCTACGGCGTGGTGAGGTTTGCGGGAAGTTGCGGGTTGACAAGAGTCGTCCACAGGCTGTCCTGTCCGCCTACGGTCTCGTTGTCGATCAGCGATGCGAATGATGCGCCGGCGGCGAGGGCATTCTGCAGCGAGTCGAGGCTGGCGTTGTCAGCGCGGCCGAGGAACGATACGTTGATCGAGTCGATTTCATTGGTGATGTCGAGCAGCTTGACGATGTCGTAGCTGTCGCCGATGTTCTTCAGAAGTACGGTCTCGCCGATTTCGGCCGAGTCGAGGAATGCCTTGAGGGCATTGTCGCGAAGCTGCGATGCGGTGGCTGTGGCGCGGTTCACGACGAAGCGGCTGTCTGCGGCGACGCCTTCGGTGCCCGGCTTGGCGTTGAGGGCCGCGATGGCTTCTTCAACGGCCTTCTGGCCGGCGGCGCGGTCGGCTGCCGAGGGCTGGATGGGTACGAGGATGTAGTCGATCGAGCGGACTTCCTCGTCGAGGCGATAGCGTCCCTTGTTCTCTTCCCATGCGGCTTTGCGGTCGGCGTCGGTGATCTCGGCATCCTTATCGTCGACTGTGGAGTTCTCCTTGTAGGCGTACTGGATGTGGCGCATCGACGAAACATCGTTGTAAAGGTTCTGTGCGTCGAGCTCGTTGGCCGTGAACAGACCGAGCATCAGGCGGTCGAACTTCTCGCGGAGCATTTCCTGCTCTACGGCGTTCTCGAGCTGTGCCCAGCTCTGAGTGAGCTGCTGGGCAACTTCGGGTGCCAGATTATGTGCTGCCGGGTTCTTGATGGCGGCGAGCACGTCGGCGCCCGACGGGCGCTGCAGGCCCAGATACTGCGACATCGTGACGATGAACTGCTGGGCTACCGGATGCGGCATCTCGCCGGTCATGGCTTCGGATATTTCGGCGTCGGTGACGGTGATGCCGAGGTCTTCATATTCTTTTTCGAGCATTTTCTCGACGAGCAGGTCGTTGATCACAGACATGGTCTGCACGCCGTTGTCGATCTGGCGCTGCTGCGGATTCTGCTGCTGGCGCTGCTGCTCTTCGTTCATGCGGGTCTGATAGTCGTTGTAGTCGACTTTTACATCGCCTACCTTGGCGATCGTGGTGCCGCTGCCGAAGTAGTTGCGGCCTGAGGTCAGGAAGTCTCCAAGGATGAAGGCAAGCAGGGCCACGATGATGATTACAAAGAGCAGCACCGACTTGCTTCTGATTTTTTCAAGAGTTGCCATTGATATATTTAACGGGTTTTAAATTTACTTTTTCCATATAAGCGCACAAAGGTACGTTAAATTCGGCAATAATAAAAATTAATTGCTTGAATTTTGTCGTTTTTGAGGCCCGTATATGTAAAATTTGCTGCAATCAGAGCCCGAATGCGGCTTTTACCCGGTCGACATAGTCGAGCTTCTCCCATGTGAAAAGCTCGACTTCGCGGGTGAATTCCTTGCCGTGGCCGTCGGTGAAAGTCTTGGTGACCGTGCGCGGCGTGCGGCCCACGTGGCCGTATGTTGCCGTCTCGCGGTAGATAGGGTTGCGGAGCTTGAAGCGCTCGATGATGGCGTGCGGACGCATGTCGAATACGGAGGCCACCCGGCGCGATATCTCGCCGTCGGTCAGTCCGAGGGCCGATGTGCCGAATGTGTTCACGTTGAGCGACACGGGCTCGGCCACGCCGATGGCGTATGCCACCTGCACCAGCGCGCGCCGGGCTAGGCCGGCGGCCACCAGGTTCTTGGCTATGTGACGTGCGGCGTAGGCTGCCGAGCGGTCGACCTTCGAGGGATCCTTGCCTGAGAATGCGCCGCCGCCGTGGGCGCCGTGGCCGCCGTAAGTGTCGACGATTATCTTGCGCCCTGTCAGGCCGGTGTCGCCGTCGGGCCCCCCGACCACAAATTTGCCGGTCGGGTTGACGAGCAGCTTTACGCGGCTCTCGTCGAGCAGCGGCCGGATGTTTTCGGGCAGTGCTGCCTTGACCCGCGGCAGCAGTATCTTGCGTACGTCGGCCTCAATGCGCCGCTGCATCTGCCGGTCGCACTCGTCCTGATCCAGGCCGCTGCCTGCGGGTGTGATAAACTCGTCGTGCTGGGTCGATATGACAATGGTGTCGATGGCCACCGGCAGGCCGTCGGCGGTGTATTCGACGGTCACCTGGCTTTTGGAGTCGGGGCGCAGGTAGGGCATCAGATCGCTGCCTGTGCGGATCGCTGACAGCTCTTTAAGCATGGCGTGGCTCAGAGCCACTGTCAGCGGCATGTAGATGGGGGTTTCGTCCGTGGCGTAGCCGAACATCATGCCCTGATCGCCCGCGCCCTGCTCCTGGGGCTCGCTGCGGTCGACGCCGCGGTTGATGTCGGGGCTCTGCTCGTGCACGGCCAGCAGCACGCCGCATGAGCGGCCGTCGAAACCCAGATCGGGACGGTTGTAGCCGATCGAGCTGGCCACGGCGCGGGCCGTGCCTGCGATGTCGATATATGCGTCGGAGAGTACTTCGCCGGCCACTACGATCTGACCTGTTGTGACGAGTGTCTCGCAAGCTACTTTGGAATTGGGGTCGCGGGCCAGAAATTCGTCGAGTATCGCGTCGCTTATCTGGTCGGCCACTTTGTCGGGATGTCCTTCGGAAACTGATTCGGATGTGAATAAATAATTCATAGCCAATTGATTAATATTGTTAATAAAAACCGCCTGCGAGGATTGCTCCTGCGCCTGCGGGCGATCTGGCTATGCGCGGCGGCAGCCCTATCACGCGACGTGCAACTATTTGTGATAGTGCAATTTTAGCATTTTTTCGAGTGGTTGCAAGCAGCCAAATCTTTCCACATTTCGGCTGCAAAGTTAATCATTTCTCTCCAATCATGCAAGCGAAAAAATAAGGTCTCTGAAGTCCATAATGACCTTAAAGACTTCAGGGACCTTAAAAGACCTTGCGGCACTTGCCGTTATTTCGTCAGGCCGTGGTAGTCGGTGCTGTAGCGGAGCATCTGGGGCAGATAGTCCTCGCCGTAGGTGACTTTCACATTGGTGATGTTGCCGTTGAGGTCATACTCCGGTACATAGACGGGGTTGACGAAGCCGCGGTAGGGGGCGATGTCGAGCGTGGAATAGCGCTTGAGGACCTCCTTGTGGAGCTTCGGATCGACCTTGACTGCGTAGCGCTCTACGAGAGCCTCTCCGGCTGCGTAGTCGCCTTCGCTGCGGATGCGCTGGATCTCGCCCAGGAGCTGGCCGAAGAGACCGCGAAGGGCCTCGTAGTCATTGATTTTAACATATGTCTTGCCGCCGCGCTTGACGAGTTCTATCACCTTGTCCTTGCGACCATGCTCGTACACCCATGCGGCTATGAGCTGGCGGTTGCGCATGTGCGCTTCCTCGATGTCCTTGCCCGGCTCGATGCGCATCAGCTGGGTCATCAGGCCGTTGAGGATATACTTGTAGTATTCGGCCTTGTATGCTTCGGGATCGTCGAGCAGCCCGAGTTCCACGAGCTTCGGGTCGGCCAGATAGTAGAGCGCGAACAGGTCGGCGCGTGCCTCTTCGAGCGTCGAGCCGTGGGCCTTGAGCGCATCGGGGTCGACGCCGGGCAGCAGGCGCCCCGAGCCGTGGCCGAGGCATTCATGCAGGTCGGTGTGCAGATTGTCGGTGATGAACAGGTACTTCTCGAGCAGCTTGCGGGTGGGCTCGTCGATGACGAATTCCTCGTTGAAGCCGTTGCCGTGCGAGGCCTCGTCGTAGGCCATGGTGATGTTCTCGAGGGTGACCGATTTCGAGCCGTGGGCGGCGCGGATCCAGTTGGCGTTGGGCAGGTTGATGCCGATCGGGGTCGAGGGATAGGAGTCTCCGGCCAGGATGGCGGCTGTGATCACCTTGGCCGACACGCCCTTGACCTGCTCCTTGCGGAAGCGCGGGTCGACCGGCGAGTGGTCCTCGAACCACTGTGCGTTCGACGACAGGATTTCGGTGCGACGGCTGGCCGGAATGTTCTTGAAGTTGACGATCGATTCCCACGAGCCGGTCATGCCCAGCGGATCGCCGTAGCTTTCGATGAAGCCGTTGATGAAGTCGACCTGCGAGGCCGTGTCCTCGGCCCAGCGGATCGAGTAATCGTCGAATGTGGCCAGATCGCCCGTGGTGTAGAAGTTGATCAGTCGGGCGATGACGTCGCGCTGCGCCTCATTCTCGGCATAGGCCATGGCGCGGGTCAGGTTGTCGACGATGTGCGCGATGGCCTCCGAGTAGTAGCCGTCGAGTTTGTAGACCTGCTCCACGACCTTGCCGTCGCGCTTGGTCACACGGCTGTTGAGACCGTAGGAAACGGGTGTGGCGTCGTCGGGCTTCTTCAAGGCATTGTAGAAATCCTCTACTTCCTGCTGCGTGACGCCGTCGTAGAGGTTGTTGGCCGACGTAACGATGAGGTCGGCGCCTGCTGCCTGATTGACGCGCTTGGGCGCCACATTGGGGTCGAAGATGGCGGCGAACACCTCGTCGCGCACAGGCGTCCAGCGGCCTTCGGGCAGCTTGTCGACCTCGGCGGCGAGCCACTCGGCCGTGAATTCGGGCACGAACTTGTCCATTGAGTAATGGTGGTGAATGCCGTTGCCGAATTCCACCTGTTTCAGATACTTCTCAAATGCCTTGTACTGGGCGTCCGAGCGGTCGCCTTTGTAATTTTTGTACACGCCCTCGAGCATGTCGCGGATGGCGAGATTGTACTTGTAGTTCTGATCCCAGAGGATGTCGCGGCCCCACAGGGCGGCCTCCGTCAGATAGTAGACGAGGCGCTTCTGGTCGAGCGTGAGCGACTCGAAGTCGGGCACCGGGTAGCGGAGTACCTCGATGTCGGCAAAGCGGTCGACGACGTAGTCGAACGGTTCGTCCCCGTTATTGGTCTGTGCCATAGCTGGAGTGATTGACAGTGTCAGCGCAGCCGCCGACACCAGTTTCGTAAGTTTTGACATTGCCTTATGATGGTTTATTATGTTTATTCGACGTAGAGGATGAGGCCCTTGAGGTATTCGCCTTCGGGGTGGTAGATGTTGACGGGGTGGTCGGCGGGCTGGGTGAGCTGGTGCAGGATGCGCACGCGGCGGCCGGTCTGCGCGGCGGCCGAGAAGACGGCCAGGCGGAACTGCTCGCGGCTGACGGCCTGCGAGCATGAGAAGGTGAACACGATGCCGCCCGGTGCTACCTTGGCGATACCGGCGGCGTTGAGGCGCTGGTAGCCGCGCAGGGCGTTGCGCAGGGCGTTGCGGTGCTTGGCGAAGGCCGGCGGGTCGAGCACGATCAGGTCGTAGGAGCCTTCGGGCGTGGAATCGAGGTACTTGAATGCGTCGACGGCGTAGGCCGAGTGTGGCGCGTCGGGCCCGAAATTCATGGCTACGTTGGCCTCGGTGAGAGATATGGCTTTGGCCGAGGAGTCGACCGAGTCGACCTTGACGGCGCCCCCGCGCAGGGCGTAGACCGAGAAGCCGCCCGTGTAGCAGAACATGTTGAGCACGCGGCGTCCGCGGCTGTAGTGCTCGAGCAGCGAGCGGTTGTCGCGCTGGTCGACGAAGAATCCGGTTTTCTGTCCACGCAGCCAGTCGATGTTGAATCGCAGTCCGTTCTCGAGGGCGGTGCAGTCGGTGGCGCGGCCGATAAGGTAGTCGTTGACGGGGTCGAGACGTGCCTTATATGGCAGCGTTGTTTCGGATTTATAGTAGACATTTGTGATACCGGCAACATCGACCAGGGCCTGGGCCACGGTGTGGCGGGCGTAGTGCATGCCGGG
>CAJJQT010000076.1 GCA_905193995.1 uncultured Porphyromonadaceae bacterium
GAATGCTTATTGACTTGAGACAGGGCAGAGTGCTATCTTACCAGTGTCTTGACTGCCCTGCCGCCCGTGACTTTGATATAGAGACCCGGAGAAAGAGGCTCGACTACCTCGACGCCGTCGATACCGAACCAGCGTTCGGTGCCGTCGACCGGGGCGGTTTCGATATCAGGCGACGACACCAGGAACTGCCACTGCTGCCAGCCGCCGGCCCCCTCGAACACCACCTTGGCATTGTGGGAGTATTCGCCGTCGGTGACATAGCGTAGCACGGGCACCGTGAAGCCGCTTTCGGCACCGTTGTCGGTCAGCGGAGCGAAGAACAGCGAGATATGCTCCTTGTCGGATGTGTATGCTCCGACGCCTTCGACTACCGTCATCGCGCTGTTACCATCCATGAAACCGGCGTTGCGGAAGCCGATGCCATATATCTGCATACTCGCGGCATCGACTAAATACTCGTCATCATATATCCCGAAGAACTTGTTCTCGGTATTCATCACCTGACATAAGGCCGCGTCATCGCCGTCGCCCATCCTGAATATGTCGTTTTTCTCGCCGAAAAAGTAGATCTGTACAGGCTTTGGATCAGGAGATATATACTGCGCCCAGCGGCTGTGCTGCATCACCTTATATATGTTGGGATATTCGGCCAGCCGATCGGCGTCGAGCAAGGCGAAAACACTACCCCGCTCCTCCCTGATATAGGAGATGCAGATCGGATCAGTTTCATCAGGCCTGGTCCAGTGATATTCGCCGTCGCCGCGCTTCACAACATTGATCTCATGCCATGCGACGCCGTCGATATCGACTTCGTCGCCGATCTGTAGACCGAACTCATGGTCCCACAGTAGCGGATCGTCGCCCGAGCTGTAATCGAGCGTGTACCACCATGCGCGGTCCTTGATCACCATCTTCGCGGGTGACAGCACGGGCTTTGGCATCACAAATTTATCTTTCGTCGGATCGTAAAGCACATTACCTTGCCGGTCAAGCAGTTTCGCTCCGACCACCCGACCTTCCGAGCAATCATACATATTCACTGTGCCGGGGAAGCACATTGCCGATCTCATTCCTCCCAATCCGGTAATTATCGTAAATCTATCGTCAAGTCTGCCATTGTTGAATGTTTCGACTTCGAAAGCGTCGAAAAGTGTACCTCCGTATTCCATGACATACTTTTTCATTACCTTCCATTCGTTAAAGTATCTACCTTTTGAGGGAGGCCAGATGTCGTCGGGCACGGCGGCGGGATCGGCCGTCAACCTCATCACGTCGCCTTCCTCCAGATTGAAGTCATAGACAAGCAGCTCGGTATCGTAATTGCGATACACCGCGCCCATAAAACGACCGTACTGTTCGGGCTCAAGCTTTGCGGCGATCATATAGACCTTGCCGCCTTCTTCGCGCATATATGCGATGATGAATTCCTGAACTTTGCCGTCTTTGGTCTCGCGGAAATGCAGGTTATGATAGTTCTTGCCGCCGATGACGGTAGTACCGTCGAACCATTCATCCCACACGTCGCCAAGATAGAGGTTTTGTTGCCAGACGCGGTCCTCGCGCACCATGATATTGTCGGTATCGGAAGCAGAGGCCTCGGCAGGGAAGCAGAATGCGGCTGTCAGCAGCAATGTCTGCATGAAGCGTATAACTGTCTTCATAGGTATTGGGGTTTTAGAGATATAGAAACGGTTATCAATCGCAAAGTTACTGATTTTTTTTGTTTTACAACTTTTTTCAATAAAATATCGTAAAAATTTTTCAGTGAAGGTTTATGACTATTTCCGATTTTAAACGTTATCTTTGTAAATTAAAACTGAAAAACGATATATGACCGATTTCGAAAGCCTCGGCGTGCGCGATGATCTGCTGCGGGGCATTAAGGATATGGGCTTCGAGACTCCGATGCCCGTTCAAGAGAAAGTAATACCCTCGCTGCTGGGGGGCGACCACGATCTGGTAGCCCTGGCCCAGACCGGCACGGGCAAGACGGCTGCTTTCGGCCTGCCCGTCATACAGCGCGTCGACACGTCGCGGCGCGTACCACAGGCGCTGATCCTGGCGCCGACGCGCGAGCTCTGCCTGCAGATCGCAGGCGACCTGGCCGACTTCGCCAAATACACACCCGAGCTGAAGCTGCTGCCCGTATACGGCGGGGCGAGCATCGAAAGTCAGATCCGCGCGCTGCGCGAGGGCGTACAGATAATCATAGCCACTCCGGGCCGACTGATCGACCTGATCGGCCGCGGCGTCGTCAATCTCGACGACGTGCACACCGTGGTGCTCGACGAGGCCGACGAGATGCTCAACATGGGCTTCGTCGACTCGATCAACGACATCCTGGCCCATGTGCCGGCCGACCGCAAGATGCTGATGTTCTCGGCCACCATGCCCGCCGAGGCCGCCCGCATAGCCAAGCGCTACATGCACGAGCCCGAAGAGATAGTCATCGGCACCCGCAACGAGGGCGCCAAGAACGTGCGCCACATCTATTATATGGTTAACGCCCGCGACAAGTATCTGGCGCTTAAGCGCGTCGCCGACGACAACCCGAACATCTACGCCATAATCTTCTGCAGAACCCGCCGCGACACCCAGGAGGTAGCCGACCGCCTCATTGCCGACGGCTACAATGCCGACGCCCTGCACGGCGATCTGTCGCAGCAGCAGCGCGACCTGGTGATGAAGAAGTTCCGCGACCGCGTCATCACCCTGCTCGTGGCCACCGACGTGGCCGCCCGCGGCCTCGACGTCGACGATCTGACACACGTGATCAACTACGGACTGCCCGACGATACTGCCGTCTATACGCACCGCTCCGGCCGAACGGGCCGCGCCGGCAAGACGGGCGTGTCCGTAGCGATAATCCACTCGCGCGAAAAAGGGCGCCTGCGCGAGATCGAGCGCATCATAGGCAAGAAATTCGAGCGCCGGGAGGTGCCTACCCCCGAGCATATCATAGAGAAGCAGCTCTACAACCTGGCCGACCGCCTCGAGCGCGTCGAGGTCAACGACGAACAGATCGACCGCTATGTGGCGGGCGGACAGAAGAAGCTGTCGTGGCTCTCGGGCGAGGACCTGCTCAAGCGCGTGCTGTCGCTGGAGTTCAACCGACTGCTCGACTACTACAAGGACGCCCCGAAGATCGACTTCATCGACGAGAAGCCCTCGCGCAAAGAGCGCAAGGAGGCCGCACACCCCTCCGACCACGACAAGGACCGCCGCACCGCCGAGAAGGGCATGGCCCGCATCTACGTCAACGCCGGCAAAGCGGACGGATTCTTCGCGGGCAATCTCATAGACCTGCTCAACCACACGGTCGACGGGCCGCGCGTCGACGTAGGCCGCATCGACCTGCTGCCCGGTTATTCGCTATTCGACGTCAAGAAAGCCGACGCCGGACGCGTCGTGGGCGCCCTGAAGGGCGCCGACTTCTTCGGCAAACGCCTCTACAGCGAGATCGCCGAGCCCGACAAGGACTACGGCAAAGCCGCCGGGCGCCGAAGCCACAGCGCCGAGGCAAAGCCGGAGCGCCGCGCCGCCCGCCCGGGACGGCCGCCCAAGGCCCGCAAGACACGCACCGAGCGCTGAGACGCCCCGACCGCAGTTACAGTCATCACACATCCACACGATACCGACACCGAATGTCAAGAAAAGCAATCAGAACCCTGGCCGCCGTACTGACCGGACTGGCCGCCACCGCCGCGGCAGGCGAAGGCCCTGCCGGACGGTTCTTCGCGCAGGCACCCGACAGCTTCCTGCTGACGGTGCCGAAAACGTCGCGCCTCGACATGCTCGACTACTACCGCTTCGGCAGCGACCGCCCCACATCCGACGCTTTCACTGCCGACGCCCGCGTGGTGGCCGAAAGCCCGGCCTGCATCACCGTCGAAGTCGGCCATACGCGCCGCCAGCTGGCTGTGCTGCCCGCGGGCGGCGATACCCTGCTGGCCGTAGTCACCACCGTGTCGCTACCCGCCCGCGCAAGCTCCGTCGAGCTCTTCCGCAAGGACTTCACGCCCGCGCCTCTGGACCCGCTCGGGAAGGTGGGGCGCTACTCCGACTGGTTCGTGGCCGGAGCGTTCTGGAGCTGATACTGCCGTTCGTGCCCGCCGAGGCCGAGTTCGATTCCACCGCCACGCGCCTGACTCTGCGCAACAACGCCGAGCAATACCTCACCGCCGCCGACTACGCCCGGCTGCGCCCGCTGATGCTTGACTCACTGACATACGACGTGGCCCGCGGCCGCTTCAGACTACGCACCGGCCGATGAGTACCGCCCCGATAACCCTGCTGCAGCTCAACGAACGCGTGCAGGCCACCCTCAATTCAGCCCCCTCGCTCGCCGGTGTATGGGTCACGGCCGAAACTTCCGACGTGCGCACCTCCGGGGGGCACTGCTACATGGAGCTGATCGACAAGGATCCGGCCACGGGCCGGGCCCGAGCCCGTCTGCGCGCCACCGTATGGGCATCGCGCTTCGCCCGGCTCAACGAAGTGTTCCGCGCCGCCACAGGATCCGCCATCACCTCCGACATCAAGGTGATGGTATGCCTGACGGTGTCGTTCCATCCCATCTACGGCCTTTCGGCCAACATCACCGACATCGACCCCGCCTACACCGTGGGCGACCTGCTGCGCCGCCGGCGCGAGATGATCGAGCGCCTCACCGCCCAGGGCATCATCAACATGAACCGTGAGCTGGCATGGCCGGCCGTGCCGCGCCGCATCGCCGTCATCTCGGCCCGCACCGCCGCCGGCTACGGCGACTTCATCAACCAGCTCTACAGCAACCGCTACTGCCTGCGCTTCCACACCCGCCTGTTCCCGGCCCTGATGCAGGGCGACGGCGCCCCGCGCAGCATCGTGGCCGCCCTGGAGGCCATCGCAGCCGACAGTACCGACTACGACTGCGTGGTGATAATCCGCGGAGGCGGCGCCACGGGCGACCTGGCCGCCTTCGACGACTATACGCTCGCCGCCAACATAGCCATGTTCCCGCTGCCGGTCGTCATCGGCATCGGGCACGAGCGCGACATCACCCTGCTCGACTACGTGGCCAACATGCGCGTCAAGACGCCCACGGCTGCCGCCGAGTGGCTCATCGGCCGCGGCGCCGACGCCCTGGGACACCTGCAGACGCTCGCCGCCGACATCGTGGCGGCCGCCACCGCCGCCGTCGGCTCGGCCCACCGGCGCCTCGACTTCATCGTCGGCCAGCTGCCCGCCATGACCGCGGGCGTCATCGAGCGCGGCCGCCTGCGCACCGGACGTCAGGTCAGCGACACCATCGTCCAGAGTGTCACCAATATCCTCGGCCGCCACGGCGACCGCCTCAAGGCGCTCGGCACCCTGCTCGACACCCTGTCGCCGCAGGCTACCCTGCGACGCGGATTCTCCATCCCCCGCCTCGACGGCCGCGCCGTGGCCGACCCGACCGAGATTCCCGACGGAGCCGTCATCACCACCGTGCTGGCCCGCGGCACCGTCACTTCAACCGTAAAACGCTAATCCACATCCACAACGCCATGTCCAATCAGGAAAATATCACCTACAGCGAAGCCCTGGCCACCCTCGAGAAGATACTGGCCTCGCTACGCTCCGACGCCTGCGACGTCGACACCCTCATCGAGCGCACCCGCCGCGCCGTCGAACTGCTCAACATCTGCCGCTCGAAGCTCACCACCACCGAGGCCGAACTTCAGGAAGTGCTCAAATCGCTCCAGACCCCCGAAGCCTGACCGCCATGAAACAGTATCTTCAGCTTCTCGACCACATCCTGCGCGACGGCGTAGAAAAAAGCGACCGCACCGGCACGGGCACCATATCCACTTTCGGCTACCAGATGCGCTTCGACCTCAGCGAGGGCTTCCCGCTGGTCACAACCAAGAAACTCCACCTCAAGTCTATAATCCACGAGCTGCTGTGGTTCCTCAAAGGCGACACCAACGTGAAATACCTGCAGGACAACGGCGTGCGCATATGGAACGAATGGGCCGACGCCGACGGCAACCTCGGCCCGGTCTACGGCGCCCAGTGGCGCTCGTGGGGCGCGCCCGACGGCACGGTCATCGACCAGATCTCGGCTGCCGTCGACGATATCCGCCACAATCCCGACTCGCGCCGCATCATCGTCAGCGCGTGGAATGTCGGCGACCTGCCGCGCATGGCCCTGGCGCCATGCCACGCCCTGTTTCAGTTCTACGTCGCCGACGGGCGCCTGAGCCTGCAGCTCTACCAGCGCAGCGCCGACTGCTTCCTGGGTGTGCCCTTCAACATCGCCTCCTACGCCCTGCTGTGCATGATGATGGCGCAGGTCACCGGCCTCAGACCCGGCGAGTTCATCCACACATTGGGCGACGCCCACCTCTACAAGAACCATCTCGAGCAGGCCCGGCTGCAGCTCACCCGCGAGCCGCGTCCCCTGCCCCGCATGATCATCAATCCGACGGTCGACGATATTTTCGGCTTCCGCTACGAAGATTTCACACTCGAGGGCTACGACCCCCATCCACATATTAAAGCAGAAGTATCCGTATGACACTCACATTGATAGCCGCCGTCGGGCTCGACGGCGCGATCGGCCGCCGGGGGCGCCTCGCATTCCACATAAGCGACGACCTGCGCCACTTCAAGCAGCTCACCATGGGCTGCCCCGTAATCATGGGCCGCAAGACTTTCGAATCCCTCCCCAAAGGCGCCCTGCCCGGTCGCCCGGACTTCCGCGCCGAGAACACTGAAGTAGTTCACTCGATCGACGAGGCCATCACCCTCTGCGAGCAAGCCGACCGCGCTTTCATCATCGGGGGGGCCGAGATATACAGCCAGACCATCGGACGCGCCGACGCTCTTGAACTGACCTTCGTCGACGCCCGCTGTCCCGACGCAGACTCCTTCTTCCCGGAAGTCGACCCCGCCCAATGGGAAATGACAGCCGAAGGTCCCTCCGCCGTCGATCCCGGCTCCGGCCTCACCTACCGCTTCGCCACCCTCCGACACCGCGCCTGACCGACAAATCAAAAAAATGGCTGATCAAAAGGACATCTCATCCTTTTGTCATTCTTTTTTTGCCCTTTTATGGAACATTATAATGCTATCTATCAACTATATATCTTCGCAACACTACGAAAAAATACCTAAAAACACAGTTCTATTCGCCCTTCCTTTCGCCCTTTCATTATTCATGCAACAGCGATAACCCGGCCTCTATGATCTTATAAGGTTGCTCGTCCGAAATTATCAATTCCGAACTAAGCTGATAGGTCATATGCGAGCGCGCACCATTTGTCTCAACCAGTCCTTTGGCTCGTAAGTCCTCCAAAAATTTTCTAAGTTGTTTATCTGATAAATGTGTTCCAATTAATTTATTTATGTCTGCACGCTTAGCCTTGCCATATTTATGTAGAAAAGGACACAATATTGCCCAGACCTGATTTATATCCCAATCGGTTTTTAAAGAATAAGCGACCAGATCTCCGCTGAGTTCGTAATACCTACGTGGTAAAATATAATACTGAGCGTTAGTCTTGCCGTGCTTCTCTATGTATCCCAGCTTTTCAAGCCTGACAGCTATTTCTTTATCATATGGTCTTTTCGCTCCATCTCGGATCTCACACATAGCGAGTACGTCGAAAACCGTCAATTTCTCATCATCAGGCAGTTCCTCTTGAATAGTCTGTATATAAATTGCAAATGCCGTATCTTTTACTGTGGCAGATAAAGTTGCGATGACATTGAAATCATCAGTCTGAGAATAATCAGGTTTGGGTTTCCCTTCAGATAGCGTATATAAAAATATTTTATCCATTCCCTGTCCGGACCGTTCCACAATACCGGTTTTTGAAAGAACATCCGCAAGGAGCCTATTGCGAGGGGTACTTGGTGTAGTCAAAAGATTGTCCAGTGTGACTCCGTGCGGAAATCCCCCGCCATTTATAATTGTAAATTTCTGAGGATATTGCTTAATGACTATCTCGCTCCCGAATCTATAATCCCTATGCGTGAAAGCATTGTTCACTATCTCACGAATTACTATCTCATTAAAGAACGGGATATCATAAATATAGGGGCCCTTTCTTACAGGAACAGAGCCATTACGCCGATTGATTTCTTCCCAAAGTTCATCTATCAACAGAAAAAAGGCTGGCCGAATGTTTTTCGACTGTCAAAATGTATCTGACTTTCCGAGATCGG
>CAJJQT010000077.1 GCA_905193995.1 uncultured Porphyromonadaceae bacterium
GGACGGGAGTCTCGCCTTCGGAGGCTGTGAATGCCGCTTCGCCGTCGGATCCGCGGAAGATCTTCAGGGCGAAAAATACGGCGGCCGCGATAAGCAGCAGGACGAGGAAGATGCCAATGTAGCGGCCGATGCGGCTTCCGGATTTGGGTGCGGGGGATTTCGCGGCGGCTTTGGGGGCGGCTTTCGCTGTCGGAGCGCCCGGGTCGGCTGCCGGTGGGGTGATGACGGTGGCGGGCTCGTCGAAGAGGGGACGTAGGCTGCCGGTGGGGTCGGTCTCGGCCATCTGACGGGCCGAGGGTGCGGCGGGGAGGTCGCCGGTGAATTTGGCGAGGAGTACGGTGACGTTGTCGTACCAGTCCTGGCGCTCGGCGGCCTCCATGAGGTGGTTTTTCATGGCGGTGAGGTCGCCGTAGTCGGCTGTCATGATGCCGTTGATGGAGTCGGCGATGTCGCGCAAGGGGCGGTCGGGGACGACTCCGCTGAGGCCGTCGCTGCACATGAGGATGATGTCGCCGTTGTAGAGCTGCGAAGAAGCGGTCTCGGGCTGGGGGTTGGATTCGGGGTCGCCGAGTGAACGGGCGACGATGTTGCCCTGGGGGTGGGAGAATGTGTCCTGGTATGAGAGGATGCCTTTGTCGGCGAGCTCCTGGACGTAGGTGTGGTCGCGCGAGACGGGCACGAGTCCGTAGCGGGTGTTGAATCGGTAGCAACGGGAGTCGCCGAGCCAGCCGGTGGTGAGAGTGCCGTCGACGATCCATGAAATGATGATGGTGGATCCCATGCCGAATCGCTCGGGATGGCCCTCGGCGCCGGCCTTGACTCGGCGGTCGGCCTCAACGATGACGCGTCGGATGTATTCGGCGCGTGAGTCGGCGTCGCGCATGATGTCGGGGGTGATGCGGTCGGCGCGGAAGAAGTCGGCGATGGTGTTTACGGCGATTTCGGAGGCGACTTCGCGTTCTGTCCGCCCATACCGTCGGCGACAGCGAGGATGCAGCCCAAAGAAGACAGAGCGATGGGGGTGTCGAGGCGGGTCGGGCCTGAGACGTCGTCGGTCAGGTCGTCGTCGACGTAGAAGTTGTCTTCGTTGCCGTTGAGGGGTGCGTCGGCGTCGAATTTGCCGGCGGCGTCGGAGTAGGCAACAAGGCGTAGATTGATCGTTTTAGTGGCCATTTAGCTGAGAAATGTGAGATTGGAAAACCGCCGTAGCAGTCTGGTGCAAAGATACGACAAATTTTTCAGACAATGACTGATTTAGCTAAAAAATGTGAAGCCCGCGGGGTCCGCGCCAATGCACGGGCCCCGCGGGTGTGGTATGGGGCGCAGGCTGGCAATCGCCGAAGGCGCTTTGCAAAGCAAAGAAAGCCTGCTGTCCCATAGCGCAGGCTGGAAAGCCTGCTTTCCAGGTCAGTGGCAGCAGGAGCCGCCTTCGCAGGAGCCGTCGGAGCAGTCGCCGGAGCAACCGCATCCGCCGCATCCGCCGGAGGTTACCATCTTGATTTCGTCGGGAGTGGCTTCGCGGACGGCCGTTACCTTGCCTTTGAGCCGCACGACCTTGCCTGCCAGCGGATGGTTGAAGTCCATGGTGACGGTGTCGTTGCCGACTTTGTCGACGACTCCAGTGATGCGGAAGCCGTCGCCAGTCATCATGGGGAGCTTTGCGCCGGGGCGTACCATGTCGGCGTCGAACTTGCCGTCGACTTCGAAGATGTCTTTTTCGAGTGTGACGAGGTATTCGTCGCTGCGCTGTCCGTATGCCTCGTCGGGCTGTGCGGTGACGTCAAAAGCGTCGCCGACGGTCTTGCCTTCGAGGTCTTTCTCGAGGGGTGCGACCATTCCGGGCGTGACGCCGTAGATTACGGCTTCGGGATCTTCGGCATCGACCTGGTGCACAAGTTCTTCAGTGCCGTCGGGGTTAACCTGGAAGAGGTCGTAGACCATCTCCACATATTTGCCTGGCTGTATCTTTTCCATATTATTCTTGAGTTTTTGAATGATTAATGCTTATGATATAACAAAATTCGTGCCAAAAAGTGAAAAACGCCGCCAACGGGCGGCGTTTTTCGCTACAGTGACAGAATGTCTGATCAATAATAGTAGTCGGGTTCGGCTTCGACAGCGACTGAGTCGGCGATTTCGTATTCGTCGACGGTGGCGGGTACGTCGGCGCTGTTGAGGTTGGTGATGTAGTTACGGCCGGCGTTCTCGACGTCAGACGAGTATGCGACGATCTCGATGGTGCCGGTGGAGGCGCCTTCGTTGCTGGTGACCATGAGGATCATGTTGCCCTTGGTCATGAGCGCACCGTATGACTTGGTCTTGGCGTCGGTCTGGCTGATGAGCTTGAAGCCGTTCTCCTTGAGTTTCTTGACAACGGCGATGGATCCGGCGTTGCCCCATTCGGTCTCGGTGGAGATGTTGATGGCGAACGATGCCAGGACAGTGCCTTCACGCCAGTAGTCGCGGCGCTGGTAGTTGTAGTATCCGTAGCTCTCGTAGGTATAGTCGGCCATTGACTGGTTGAAGTTGGCGCGTACGGTGATATCGTACTTGTAGCCCTTGATTTCGAGGGTATCGAGTGTGACGGACGATGTGTAGGTGTAGTTTGAAGGATCGGTGAAGTGAACCGAGGGAGCCTCGCCGAGCTCGTACTGAGCCACACCGCTGTCCTTGATGAGGCCGACGACTGCAGCTACGGCGGCGTCCATGTTGAAGTAGTCGCTGTAAACGGCCCAGCAGGCTGAGAAAGAGGGCTCGGCCTCTTCAAATGCGGCGTTCTTGCGGGGCTTGCCTTCGTCGTCGAGGAATTCGAAGCCTGACTTGTCGCGGCCGACGAGACCATACTGGCCGGCCCAGAAGGCTGAGTCATAGCCGTCGAGGTCGATGAGTTCCTCGCCGTCCTTGTCGATGACCTTGCATTCCTTCTCGTCGTCTTCCCCGATGGTCACTACGAACTTGTTGTCGCCGTAGAATCCCATGCCGTCGTACTTGGGACGGATGACTGTCTCGCCGTCGAAGGTGGAGACGCCGTAATTGTCCTCATCGTCGCAGAAGATGATGTATTTCTTGTTGTAGTCGGCGATGCCTTTCATCTTTTCGGGACATTTGTAGACCTGTTCGCCCTTGGTGTCGAGGAAGATAAGGCGTTCGTTGTCGTCTTTGACGAGAAGCAAGCCGTCCTTGAACGACGTTCCGTAGATATCGTGCTTGATCTTGAAGACAGTCTCGCCCTTGGTGTCGATGACAGAGTACTGATACTTGTATTCTTCGCCTTCTTCCCTGACGCCGACTACGGCGAGCCCTTCGCGGAATTCCTGAGCGCTGTCGTATTTAGGCTCGACTATGTATGTGCCGTCGGTGGTTATGTAGCCGTATTTATTGTCCTGGTCGCTGACAGCCAGGATGCCATCGGAGAAGCCGGAGGCGCAGTAGGTTATTTCCTTGTCCTTGACGGGGTCGAGGGTGAACTTGACCTGTCCGTCCTTGTCGGCGATGGAGATTCGCTCGCCTTTTTTGACGACGGGGATGAGGCCTTCGCTGAGGTAGCCGACGGCCTTGAGATCCTCGAGGACGGGAGCGGGCTTCTTCTCGTCGAACTTATAGAGGGTGTAGTAGCCTTCCTTGCCTTCCTGAACGGAGAAGAGACCGCCGATGACCGATGAGGGACGGTGCTCGAATTCGTCGAGGAGGAAGGTCTCGCCTTTGGGCGAGTAGAAGCCCCAGTTGTCCTTGGAAGTCTCGCGGACGGGCATTAGCTCACTCATGTCGACGAGGGGGTTGCCTGATCCGGAGCTTCCGCAGCCGGATAGAACTGTGGCGGCAGCGGCCGCCAGCAGAGCACAGATGCTTTTGAGTTTTTTCATTTGATTATGATTGAAGTGATTGAATAGTCGCGCGGACAAAGATACGAAAAGTGTGGCAAACGTGCAAACAAATGACAAAAGACAGAAGAACAAAAGAGTGAAAAGTAACAAAAGGGTTTAACGGCGGCCAAGGGCAGGCTGCGGGAGGGTCGGAAAGGTCGATAAGGTCGTCTTTCAGGAGAGGGACTGTAGGTAGTCGGTGAGGGAGTTTTCGCGGGTGAGGCCGAGTTTTTTGCGGAGGCGGTAGCGGGTCATCTCGACACTGCGGTAAGAGATGTTGAAAAGCGGGGCAATCTCCTTGCTGCTAAGTCCCATCTTGAGGTAGCAGCAGACTCGGAGCTCGGTCGGCGTGAGTCCCGGATGGCGGCTCTGGAGGTTCTTGGTGAAGTCCTCGTAGGCGGCGTCGAAGTTGTGCATGAACGTGCGCCAGTCATCGTCGTGGCTGATGTTCTCGCGTATAAGTGCCTTGATGCGCGAGATCTGGCGGGAAATGTCGGCGGGTGAGCGGTCGCCCTGTGCGAGCTTGTCGAGGCGGTCGGAGATGTCGAGCAGGATCTCGTTCTTTCGGACGACGTTCATGGTGATGTTGGAGAGTTCCTCGGTCTTGTGTTTGATGTCCTGCTCGAGCTGTCGGCCCTTGAGGTCGGCGATCTCGTAGTCTTTGAGCAGGGATTCCTCCTTGGCATGGCGGCGCATGAGGTCGATTTCCTGCTCCTTGCGCGATGCGACGCGGCGGGATGCGCGCAGCGAGACGCTTTTGACGGCCTTGTAGCCCAGGAACAGCAGCATCAGGGTGAGGAACATGTATATGGCCTTGGCCGGAGTGGACCGGTACCACGGGGGCATGATCGAGAAGGTGATGACGTGCTCGTCGATGTCGCGGGTGTATGGGTTGAGCGCGCGGACGTGCATTCGGTAGTCGCCCTCGTGGAGCTGTGTGTACTCCTTGGCGGTAGATTCCGACCACGGGCTCCAGTCGGCGTCGTAAGATTCGAGGAAGAAGCTGTAGAGGACGGGCTTGTCGGCTCGGTATTCAGGGGCAATGGCGTCGAAATGCAGGGAGTTGAGGCCGTAAGGGAGCGAGATCGGCCCTGCCATGGCGCGTGGATGGAAAGTGACGGTGGAGTCGCCCTGCGCGACGATGGATTTGAAGAAAACGCCGGCGGAGCGTGTGGAGTGCGGCATGCGGCGAAGGTCGACGTCGAAGAATCCTTCCTGCATGGATATGATGAGGCGGTCGTCGCTGAGGAAGTTGAAGTTGTCGAACCCGGGTATGAGACAGTCGGGGACAGGGGAGAAAGAGAGGGTATCGACGCGGGTGGCTCCGTCGGGGGTGCGTGCGGCGACTGTGGCTGTGCTGCCGGTGAGGCACCATATGTCGCCGCGCGGCGAGACGTGGAGGCGCGGAGCGATTGCTACGCCGAGTATGGCGTCAAGGCGCTCGTCGGGTATCATGCGGCTGCCGTCGGGCGCGAGGCGGTAGAATCCGCCTTCGGTGGTGACGACCGGGACACCGTCGATGGCGATAACGCCTACATTACGGTTGGTGGGGAGGCCGGCTTCGGTGTCGAAGAAGCGGAGGGCCGTGAACCGCACCCGGGACGGGTCGATCCGGAGTCGGTAGACGCCCTTGAGCCAGTGGGATATCCATATGTTGCCGTCGCGGTCCTCGGAGAAGTGTCCGCCGATGTCGCTGTATCCGGCGACGGGGCCGAGAGATGTCCATCGGCCGCCCGGATCGCGGCGCAGGAGGTAGAAGCTGTCGTATGATGAGACGAGGGCGTAGCCGGGATGTCGGCTCAGAGGGCGTACCGACCATGAGCCGGGGATGTCGTCGTCGACCGGACGGAAATCGAGCCCGCGGCCTGAGCAGACGCCTGCGTCGGTGCAGACGAACACTTCGTCGCCGATCTGAGTGATGTCCCAGACCTGTCCGCGAAGTATCGGAGTGAGCCGGGGCGGGTCGGCGCTGTCGGCGTCGGGGTAGGGAGTGGCGAAAAGTCCCTGGTTGGTGCCGAGATATAGCAGGTCGCCTGCGCGGAGCGACATGTATCCTGCGCCGTGCGAGTCGGAGTTGCCGAGCAGGCTGTAGTAGGGCGAGTTGACGAGGACCTGGTCGATGCCGTTGTCGAGGCCGAGCCAGAGGTTGCCGTCGGGGTCGAAATACGTGGTCAGGACCGTGTTGTTCTGCAGGCCTGTCTCGATGTTGGCATATGAAGTGCGGCCGCCGTTGAAGCCGGTGATGACTGCGCCCCGTGAGACGGTGCCGAAAGCGTACATTCCTGATTCGGAGCGCGAGGCGCAGAATACCTGGTTGGCCCGCAGGAAGTCGTCGATGTCGGTGTGCAGGGGGCGTGCGGCGCCGTTCTCGATAATATACAGGCCGTCGTAGTCTGTGACTGCCATCAGGGCGCTGTTGTAGGGCAGGAGGGCGCAGATGCGTATGTGGCGGTCGACGGGCAGGGTGCATACGGGCTCGATGCGTGTGTCGTGGAGTTCGGACACGCCGCCGTGGGCCGTGGCTATGTACAGGTGGCCGTTGATCGCTGCGGCGGCCGTGATGCGGTCGTTGACGCGGAGGGTCGAGATTCTGGAGCCGTCGTAGCAGAAAATGGCGTTGTCGGCCTGAAACCAGAGCGATGAAGAGCCTTCGAGGCGCAGAATGCGCCATATTTCCTTGAACTGCTTGATGGAAGGGGGAAGCATTTTGGCCAGATTGACGTAGCGTCCTGTGCCTGTGGCGGAGTCGGCCTCGAAATAACCGAATTCGTCGGAAGCGCCGACGTAAAGGCGCCGTGCGGCGCTGTCGACCAGCAGTGATCGCACCGTCGACTGATTTTCGACACCGGTGAGACCCCAGTTGCGACTGTCGAATGACAGGAGGCCGTTCTTGTTGCCGAAATACATGATGCCGTCGCCGTCGCGGGCGATGGCCCAGGTCTGGGTGCCTCCGCCGTGCAGATGCCGGGTGTAGCTGCGCACCATGGGATATGACGCGCGTGCGGCCGGCCCGATGAGAGCGGCGACGATCACGACGATGACAAACCGGAGCAGTTTCATGACTGAATTAAGGTGTCTGAGGCATTCACATATCGATTACGGATGCAAAGTTATTAAAAATGTCGTGCTGTAGGTGTCGTGTAGAAGTATGTTATAAAACATAAATTTTATAAATAACTGATTATTAGTGATAAAATATGTTAATATATAGTTATTGTAGAGTTGCTGAAATAGGCTTGTAGAGTTTTTGCGAGTTAAAAACTCTTGACGCGGACCGCTATAGATTATAATTTTGCAGCGCATTTGATGATGAGCTGAAAAAACCAGTCGGATGCATCCTAAAGAAAAAACCAAATCAAAATAACCAAAAAATCTAAACCTGCTCAATAGGCAATGGGAAAAAAGTTAATCATCTTATTATTTCTGGTGATGTCGCTGCCGGCGCTGGCCCAGGATCTGCTGACGGTCCGCGGCACGGTGACATCGAAGGAAGACGGAGAGCCGCTGATCGGCGCGACAGTGCGCGTGGTGGAAAACCGGACCAACGCCGTGACGACCGACTTCGACGGCAACTATCTAATTAATGTAAAGGCGGGGCAAACCCTGCAGTTTTCCTACGTAGGCTGCGATCCGGTAGAAAAGAAGGTGAGCGGGTCGGGCGAGCTTAATGTCGAGCTCGGCGGCATCACCGAACTCGAGGAGGTCGTAGCGATAGGCTACGGCACTATGAAGAAGAGCGACGTGACGGGCTCTGTGACGTCGATCGCCAAGGAGAACCTGCAGAAGACGCCGGCGGCATCACTCGCCAACGCCCTGCAGGGTCAGGCGGCCGGCGTGACGGTGAACTCGCTCAGCGGACGCCCCGGCGCTCAGGCCGAAGTGCGCATCCGCGGCGTGGGCACGGTGAATTCGCCGTCGCCCATATATGTGGTGGACGGCGTGATCACGGATGACATATCGTTCCTGTCGCCCAACGACATAGCCTCGACCGAAATTCTGAAGGACGCATCGGCGACGGCCATCTACGGCAGCCGCGGCGCCAACGGCGTGATCATCGTGACGACGCGCACGGGCCGTACGAACCAGCGGGCGCAGATCACCTTCGACGCCTACGCCGGCATCCAGAAGCGCTGGAAGAAGCTCGACGTGATGAACGCGCACGACTTCGCCGACACGTACGTTGCCATCAACGGCAACCGGGCCTCGAAGCGCGTTTACGAAGAACAGGGCTTCAACCGCTGGCTGCAGCTCTACATGGGTGTGGGGGCGTCGCCCTATTTCCCGACC
>CAJJQT010000078.1 GCA_905193995.1 uncultured Porphyromonadaceae bacterium
CTACGCCATGCTCGCCGCCCGCCGCATCGCCATCGAGCCCAAGGGCATAGCCGTCGGCGTGCGCCTGGAGCACCCGCAGCCGCTTATCGACTGCCTGCAGTATCACTCCGCCCAGGGCCGCGGGCCCTTCCTTCCCCCGGCCGAATACTCGATGCTCACCCGCGTCGACGGTCGGGCGGTCTACTCGTTCTGCATGTGCCCCGGGGGCGTCATCGTGCCCGCCGCCACCGCTGCGGGGCAGCTGGTCGTCAACGGCATGTCGTCGTCGAGCCGCGGCTCCCGCTGGGCCAACAGCGGCATGGTCGTCGAGGTCCTCCCCGACGATCTGCCCGACTACGACCGCTACGGGCCGCTTAAGATGATGCACTACCAGCACGACATCGAATCCGCGTTCTCCCGCGCCGCCGGCGGCGGGCAGCAGGCTCCGGCCCAGCGTATGACCGACTTCGTCGCCGCCCGCGACTCCGCGTCGCTCCCGCGCTCGTCCTACGCCCCGGGCGTCTTCCCCGGCCGCGTCGACCGCCTGCTGCCCGCGCCCGTAGCCTCGCGGCTGGCCCGCGGATTCGCCGAATTCGGCCGCCGCGCCCGCGGTTTCCTCACCCCCGAGGCGATAGTCATCGGGCCCGAGACGCGCACATCCTCGCCCGTGCGCATCCCGCGCGACCCCGCTACCCGCGCCCACATCGCCGCCCCGGGCCTCTACCCCGTCGGCGAGGGAGCCGGCTACGCCGGCGGCATCGTCTCCGCCGCCATCGACGGCATCAACACCGCCCGCGCCGTGGCCGACAGCATGCGTGCCTTATGAACGAGATAATCATGCGGCCTTACCCCTCGCCCTGCGGCACCCTGCTGCTCGGCTCGCTCGGGGGGCGCCTCTGCCTCTGCGAGTGGGAGGCCGCCCGGCGCCGCCTGCCCGGGATCCCCGCGGCCTCATTCGCCCGGGGCTCCTCGGTGGTTCTCGACCGCGCCGCAGCCTGGCTCGACGCCTACTTCGCCGGCCGCCGCCCCCGCTTCGACGGCATACCCCTCCTCCCGGCCGGCACCCCGTTTCAGCAGGCCGTGTGGGCAGCCCTGCTTTCCGTTCCGTACGGCGCCACGCTGTCCTACGGAGAGCTTGCCCGACGCATCGGCCGCCCCGCCGCAGCCGGCTGCCGGGCCAACCCCATAGCCATCTTCATCCCCTGCCACCGCGTCATCGGCGCCGGCGGATCCCTCACCGGCTACGCCGGCGGCCTCCCCGCAAAAAAATTCCTGCTGAACCTCGAAAACACTCAGCAGGAATTCAGGTTTTGACAAGTATCCGGTCAGAAGGCGTCGCCCTCGCCCGGAGCCGCCGATATGTCGGCCGTGCCGCCGCCGAAGGGGTCGTCGCCGCCGGCGGGCAGCGCTGCCGCGCCGCCGACGCCCTGCGAGCGGAATTCGCCGAAGCCGCTCCCGACGGGAATCTCGTCCCAGTTCTCGAAGCGGGCGAACGACGAGCGGAAGCGCATCTTGACGTCGTCGACCTTGCCGGAGCGGTGCTTGGCAACGATAAACTCGGCCAGGCCGCGGATATCGTTGCCCTCGGCGTCCTGGCCCGAGCGCAGATAGTACTCGGGGCGGTGGATGAAGCACACCATGTCGGCGTCCTGCTCGATGGCACCGGACTCGCGCAGGTCCGACAGCTGCGGCCGCTTGCTCTCGGAGCGCGACTCCACGGAGCGGTTGAGCTGCGACAGGGCCACGATGGGGATGTTGAGCTCCTTGGCCAGCTGCTTGAGCGAACGCGATATCATCGATACCTCCTGCTCGCGCGAGCCGTACTTCATGCCCGAGGCGTTCATCAGCTGCAGGTAGTCGATGATGATGAACTTGATCTGCTTCTCGCGCACGAGGCGGCGCGCCTTGGTGCGCAGCTCGAACACCGACAGCGACGGCGTGTCGTCGATATACAGCGGTGCGCCGTACAGGGCGTTGAGGCGCGAGAGGGTCTGCTGCCATTCGAGCGGCGTCAGCTGGCCCGACTTGATCTTGGCGCCGTCGAGCTCGCAGACATTCGAGATCAGACGGTTGACGAGCTGCAGGTTGCTCATCTCGAGCGAGAACACTGCCACCGGTATGTTGAAGTTGACGGCCATGTTCTTGGCCATCGAAAGTACGAACGCGGTCTTGCCCATGGCCGGACGGGCGGCGATGATGATCAGGTCGGAGTTCTGCCAGCCCGACGTCAGCTGGTCGAGCTCGCGGAATCCGCTCTCGAGGCCCGACAGGCCCGAGGCGCGGTTGGCCGACGCCTCCATCTGCGCCACCGCCTGCATGATTACGGGGTCGATCTGCGTGACGTCCTTCTTGACATTGCGCTGCGACAGCTCGAAGAGGCTGCCCTCGGTGGCCTGCATCACCTCCTCGATGTCGTTGCTCTCGTCGAAGGCCTCGGTCTGCACCTTGGCTCCGAAGTTGATGAGCTCGCGGGCCAGGTACTTCTGCATGACGATGCGGGCGTGATACTCGACGTGCGCCGCCGAGCCGATGTTGGTCGTCAGGCCTACGACATATGCGCGACCGCCGGCCTCGTCGAGCGTCTCGTTCTTCTCGAGCTGGTTGATGACGGTGATGAAGTCGATGGGCTGCTGCGCGGCGCCCAGGGTCTGCACGGCCTCGTAGATGAGGCGGTGGCGCGGATCGTAGAAGCTCTCGGGGCGCAGTATGTCGCACACGAGCGAATATGCGTCCTTGGCTATGAGTATGGCGCCGAGCACGGCGGCTTCGGTGGCGACGTCGCTCGGCGGCTTGCGCCCGGCGAGGTCTATGGGGTCGGCCTGACGCTGGCGCGGCCGGTTGTTGTACGGTTTCTGTTCTTGCATATCAGATCATGCGGAAATAGTAGCCTACGGTGACTTCGATCGACGTGCACCGTGAGGCGCTGAACGTGTCGGCTTTCGACGACTTGAAGATGTTGCCCAGCCCGAAGTAGTAGCGGGCCTCGAGCGTCACTGAATGGCGGGGCGCGACGTAGAACTCGCCGCCGATCCCGGCCGTGATGCCGTAGTCGAAGCGGTTGGCTATGTCCATGTCGAGCTGCTCGGTCATACGCTGCCGTTCGGGCCAGTCGGTGACGCTCCCGAGGTCGGTATAGTCGAAATTCGCCTTGGTCGACGACATCAGCTGGAAGCCGAATTCCGGCCCGAGGTTGATGAAGCACTTGGCGCGGCGCCCGCCGAAGATGATCTGCGTCATGATAGGCAGGGTGATGTACGTCAGCGACCGGCTGTAACTCAGCGGCGACTCCTGGAAGTTCTCCTTCCAGCCGCGCGTGCTCCAGCCCAGCTCGGCCACCAGGCCGAAGAGCTTCTCCTCCGAATAGCGGCACGTGACGGCCCCCGTCGTGCCCATGATCCATTTCTGAGGCACCGACGGCGAGAAATCCACGCGCCCGAGCGACACGCCCGCCCTGCCACCGATCCACAGATGCGATCTGTAGTGCGTCTGCGCCCCGGCCGGCAACGCTGCCGCGGCCGCCAGGAGCAAAATACTAAAGAACCTGCACAGACACTTCATCGCCCGGTAGGAATGTGATTATGTATACTGCCGAATTGGCCGTGCCGTCCAGCTCGTGGTCGCTCTCGGCATCGGTGAACATGAACGTCGACTGCAGCCCGCGGTAGGGCTCGCTCCACTCGGCGTCGAAGTCGCCGCCATTGGCCTTGATATTCGCAAGGATATAGCACCCCGTATCGTAGCCGAGCATGGCCTGCGACGGCACCAGCTCCAGCATCGGTGCACCGTACGTCTCGGCGAACTTCTCGCCGAAAGCCTTCACACGCTCATCGCCTGCGTCGGCATAGAAGCGCGAGTAGATCACCGCCCCGAGCTTGTGCAGGTTCTCGAGGGCGTCGTTGCGGAAAGTCGTCCAGTCCGGATAGCCGAACAGCGCTACCTGCGACGGATCGGCCGCGTTTTCCTTGTACGTCAGCAGAGTCCGGGCGAATTTGTTGAACTCCGTCAGCGACCCCGACGCCGGGATGAACACGTAGCGGCCTTCGGGCGACAGCGATTCGAGCTCCTGCGCCGACAGCATCCCCTCGAACACCATGTCGATCGGTTCGATGCCCAGCTCGGCATACTGCGAGCGCAGATAGTCAGTCAGCGGCAGCTTCTCGCTCTTGCCCCCCTTCGCGATCAGGAACACCGGCGTGTAGCCGTCGAACGTCGACATCAGCGATTCGGCCGCCTCGGCGTACATCACGTTGTGCGGCACGTTGTACTGCATCACTCGGCTGTCGGTCATGTACGACGTGTCCTGCACCGCCATCAGGTTCAGAAGCCACGCGTCGCGCGGGCTGTCCGGCGCATTGACTATGGCGCTGAACGTCGCTCCGTCGTCGGGCGACACGATCAGGCTGAAATCCGCGCACTCCGGCCGCGACAGCAGCGCCGCCACCGTGTCGGGCCGCCCGGCCGTATCGTAGATGCGCACGTCCATCGGCCACGCATCCGTGCGCCCCTCGTCCAGCGCCAGCATGAAGCCCTTGACAAACTCCGTGGCCGACCGCGCCTGCTTCGCCTGCGCGTCGCCGCCGAGCATCAGCGGCAGCATCACCGCCACCGACGCACGCACCGTGTCCGCCTCCGGCGCCTCCGGCTCCACGGCCACACTCGGCCCCGCCACGGGCCGCAGCGACCGCTCGCCGCTCTCCGCCGCCGGATCCACCGGCACCAGCTCGTCGTCGGCCGTAGCCACAGGGGGCGCCGGGGTCACAGGCACCGGGGTCACAGGCGCCGGGGTCACAGGCGCCGTAGCCGCAGGCGCCGGCTGCTCCGCCCGGGCCTCCGCTTCGGCCGATGCCTCCGCCGGCACCTGCCCGTCGAGCCGCGCTCCCGCCGGTATCGTCAGTATCTGACCCGCACGGATGCCCTGGTCGGCGCTCGGATTCAGCGCTACGACCGCCTCCGTCGTCACCCCGAAGCGGTGGCACACCCCGAAGAGCGTCTCACCCCGCTCCACCCGGTAGGCCATCGGCCGCGTCGTCCGGCCCGCCGCGGCCGCCGGCGCTTCCGCCGCCCGCGGCGACTCTACCCGGCTGAACTCGTCGACCGGCAGGTACAGCGTCGTACCCTGCCGCAGCGCGTCGGCCGCCGACGTGTTGTATCTCACTATGTCGTCGCGCGACACCCCCAGCCGCCGCGCCACCTCCAGCAGCGTCTCGCCCCGGCGCACCGCGTAGTAGTAGTACTGCCGCCCGTTGATCGTCTTCACCGGCAGGTCCAGCGCCAGGGCGCCCGTTGCGGCAAGCACCGCAACCGCGGCAGCCGCCATTATCGTTCTCAGTCTGTGATTCATCAGCTTTGCTCGTTTATGCCGCAAAGTTAAGCAAAAATTCCCGTTCCGCACCCCTCCGCCCCACTTATTTTTACCGACACCCTGTCAGCAAGCTGTCAATAACTTGCAGATTAATTTTCATAAGAGCGGGATTTGTTGTAACTTTGCAGCCTGAATGAATATCCAATAGTGTATATGCAGAACATCAGAAACATCGCCATCATCGCTCACGTCGACCACGGCAAGACAACGCTGGTCGACAAGATGCTGCTCGCCGGACACCTGTTCCGCGACAATCAGAACGCGGGCGAGCTTATCCTCGACAACAACGACCTCGAGCGCGAGCGCGGCATTACCATCCTGTCGAAGAACGTCTCCATCAACTATAAGGGCACCAAGATCAACATCATCGACACCCCCGGACACGCCGACTTCGGCGGCGAGGTGGAGCGCGTGCTCAACATGGCCGACGGATGCCTCCTGCTGGTCGACGCCTTCGAGGGCCCCATGCCCCAGACCCGCTTCGTGCTGCAGAAAGCCATCGAGATCGGCCTCAAGCCCGTGGTGGTGATCAACAAGGTCGACAAGCCCAACTGCCGCCCGTCGGAGGTCCAGGACATGGTCTTCGACCTGATGTTCAGCCTCAACGCCACCGAGGACCAGCTCGACTTCCCCACCGTATTCGGCTCGGCCAAGAACGGCTGGATGAGCACCGACTGGCAGCAGCCGACCGACAACATCGTGCCGCTGCTCGACGCCATCATCGACCACATCCCCGCCCCGAAGACCCTCGAGGGCGACGCGCAGATGCTGATCACCTCGCTCGACTATTCGAGCTACGTAGGCCGCATAGCCGTGGGACGCGTCCACCGCGGCACCCTGCGCGAGGGCCAGGAGATCGCCCTCTACCGCCGCGACGGCTCCGTCGTGCGCCAGAAGATCAAGGAGCTCCACACCTTCGAGGGCATGGGCCGCAAGCGCGTGGCCGAGGTATCGAGCGGCGACATCTGCGCCCTGATCGGCATCGAGGGCTTCGAGATCGGCGACACCGTGGCCGCCGCCGAGAATCCCGAGCCTCTGCCCCGCATCGCCATCGACGAGCCCACCATGTCGATGACGTTCACCATCAACGACTCGCCCTTCTTCGGCCGCGACGGCAAGTACGTCACCTCGCGCCACATCGGCGACCGCCTCACCCGCGAGCTCGACCGCAACCTGGCCCTGCGCGTACACAAGGACCCCGCCCGCGACATATGGACAGTCTTCGGCCGAGGAGTCCTGCACCTGTCGGTCCTCATCGAGACCATGCGCCGCGAGGGCTACGAGCTGCAGGTAGGCCAGCCACAGGTCATCGTCAAGGAAATCGGCGGCCGCAAGTGCGAGCCCGTGGAGCTGCTCACCGTCAACGTCACCGAGGAGTATTCGTCGAAGATCATCGACATGGTCACCCGCCGCAAGGGCGAGATGATATCGATGGCCAGCCAGGGCGACCGAGTCCACATGGAGTTCCAGATACCCTCGCGAGGCATCATCGGCCTGCGCAACAACGTGCTCACCGCATCGGCCGGCGAGGCCATCATGGCCCACCGATTCCTTGAATACCAGCCCTGGAAGGGCGACATCGAGCGCCGCGTCAACGGCTCGCTCATCGCCCTCGAGGCCGGCACAGCCTACGCCTACGCCATCGACAAGCTCCAGGACCGAGGCCGATTCTTCATCTTCCCCCAGGAGGAAGTATACGCCGGCCAGGTCGTCGGCGAGAACGCCAAGGACAACGACATCGTGGTCAACGTCACCAAATCGAAGAAACTGACCAACATGCGCGCATCGGGCGCCGACGACAAGGCCCGCATCGTGCCCCCGGTGGTCTTCTCGCTCGAGGAGGCCCTCGAATACATCAAAGAGGACGAATACGTCGAAGTGACGCCCCACCACATACGCCTGCGCAAGATAATCCTCGATGAGCTCGAGCGCAAACGCGCCAACCGCAACTCCGACTGATCACCTCCGCACAACCGACCGACAGCCTATGTTCACCCTAAATATTCGCGGACAGCTCCGGACCTACGACCGCCCGGCAGTGATGGGCATCATCAACGCGACACCCGACTCATTCTTCGCCGGGTCCCGCGCAGTGACTGCCGCCGATGCCGCCGCCAAAGCCGCCGCCATGGTGGCCGACGGCGCCGACTTCATCGACGTGGGCGCCTGCTCCACCCGACCCGGCTCGGCCCCACCGACCCCCGCCGAGGAATTTGACCGCCTGGCCGCCGTGCAGGAGAAGGTAAAGGATACGATCTTTATTGTTCCCCGGGTTTATACGAACAAGCCCAGAACCACAGGGGAGGGCTATAAGGGAATGATGCATCAGCCCGACCCGACGGAGAAGCCCAACGCCTTTGAGGGAATGAAGGCCATTCGACACATGCACATACGGGTGCTGAGCAATACCGATTTCGTCGCCGCTGACGAGATGCTCTATCCCGGAAACTATGCCTTTTTAGATGATGTCCTGGGCTATGTGGCCATCGGGGCTCGATCCGTGGAGAACCAGCAGCACCGGCTCACGTGCAGCGGCCTGGATGTGCCTGTCGGTATGAAAAATGGCACCGGCGGCGATGTGAGCGTTATGTTTAATGCCATCTACGCGGCTCAGCACGGGCATGACTTTATCTATCAAAACTGGGAGGTCAAAACCGGAGGAAATCCTTTCACTCATGCCATTCTCCGCGGCGGTATTGACGAGCGCGGCCGCAATCTTCCCAATTATCACTATGAGGATCTCCTATTTGTAGCCCAAGAATATGATGGAAAAGGGTT
>CAJJQT010000079.1 GCA_905193995.1 uncultured Porphyromonadaceae bacterium
ATGCACGCTCGTGCATCCGCTGAACCTCAATGCTTTGCGCTCGGATGCTCCACGGAGCATCCCTACATCCTGCGGTTCTGCAACACCCTCGCCTTCCGCAGCAAATACCAACAAAAAAATCCCGCATTTGCGGGATTTTTTTATTTCCTTATCGCTCGGTCAGTACAGCCGGATCAGCGGAATTGCGGCGGCCACATCAGTGTCGCCCAGCAGATCGGCGCACGTAAGCCAGATGATGAGCAGAATTATCAGGACCGCGGCCCCTATAGCAACCCACACGCTGGTGGTCATTTTCGATTTCTTAGCCATAACAGGATGATATTACTTAAACAGGTTTTATCATAAAAACATCTTTCCCGTCCCCATTGTTCACAAAATAATCGCACCGGCGCCCCTGGAAAGGGGATGTTGCAGAACTCAAAGAATCGTCATACTTGTAGGGATGCACGCTCGTGCATCCGCTATCAGATGCTCCACGGAGCATCCCTACATCCTGCGGTTCTGCAACACCCTGAGCCCCCAAGATCCCGCACTCCTAAAAGTTAAAAATTGCAAAAAAATTCCAACAAAATTTCAATAATACTTGCATCAGCAAAATATTAATTGCAATTTTGCATCGATAATTTAATCTTTATAGCACACACTGTTAAATTATCAATTTTAAACCTTCCTGTCTCTAACCTGAAAAAATTTTTGCCTATGAAACAAAATCGAGTTAATCAACACACGTCCGTAACCCCAATGATTATAGGAGACCAACGCATGACTTAGAAACACAACAATCCCGTAAATTCCGGATCTATTCAATAAAGTATTGAAGACCACTTGATCCGCAATCGAACATTGACATTCTGGACACTTCCCCTTATTCAGCCTGCTCGAGCAGGAATTCCGCTTCCTGCCGGAGCATGGCGGCCAGGGTCGAGAGCGGCTCGGGGCGCCTGAGTTCGCGTTCGGCGGCTTTCAGGGCCTCGGCCGGATGCTGCCCTACGGTGCAGAACAGCAGCCGCAGGCCCGTGTAGCGGCTCAGCGGCGCGTCGGCGCCGCACAGCTCTTCGGCGAGTTCGGCGGCGAAAGGTGCGTGGCGCAGCAGCTTGAAACACAGTATGTCGGCGTCCTCGGCCCACCGTACGGCAGCGGCCCGTTCGCGCGCGAAATCTATTGTCAGCTTTTCCGGCGGATACAGCATCGGCGCCATCAGCGCGGCCTCGCGCAGCGATGTGTCGCGCCACAGTTCCAGGGCCAGGTCCGCCCGGCGTCCGGTGCGGTCGGCTATCTCGGTGAGCTGCGGCAGGTTCAGACCGAAAATCAGCCGGTAGGGACAGCCGCTCTGGCGCAGGCTGTCGGCCAGGATGCCGTTGCGCATCACATATATGTCCTGACGCAGGGCGCGAAGGTCGGCGGCGGTGTCGCTCATCGGTCGAAGAATTTTGATGCCGTAGGTATATAGCCTATGGCGGTCATGTCGCCCTTGACGGGTACGACGGATATGTATTTCTTGCCCAGCCAGAATTCGTCCGTGTCGGCCGCTTCGGGCTCCTCGTTGACGAAGTGACCGGTAAGCCAGTAGAATGGATTGCCCGACGGGTCCGTGTAGCGGGCGTATTCGTCGGTCCAGTGGCCGCGGGCCCCGCGGCATACCCTGATGCCCTCCGGCACGACCCTCGCCGGTATGTTCACGTTCAGGCAGATGCCGGCAGGCAGCGGATGCTCGAGCAGCTTAGCCACCATTTCGGATATGAACGGCATGCACATGGAGAAGTCTGCCGCCATCGAGTGGTGAAGCAGCGAGAAGCCCGCCGAGGTGATCCCCAGGGTACAGCCCTCGAGCACGGCCCCCATGGTGCCGGAGTAGATGATGTTGCAGCCCGAGTTGGAGCCGTGGTTGATGCCGGCCAGCACAAGCGACGGCCGCCGCGGCACTATGGCGTCCATCGCCAGCTTGACACAGTCGACCGGCGTGCCCGTGACGGTGAACATGCGGGCCGCGCCGTAGTCGGCGACCTCGCGGATGCGCAGCGGAGCGCCGACGGTCAGCGCCGACGACTGCCCCGAATGGGGCTCGGCGGGCGCCACTACTATGATGTCGACATCTGGCGGCATACAGTCGACCAGCCGCAGCAGCCCGGGCGCCGCTATGCTGTCGTCGTTGGTGATAAGTATCAGTGGTCGTGCTTCGATCATGTGATAATAGGGTTCCGATATATAACTGTGTATGACTACAATGTGATTTTGCGGCTGCAAAGTTAATAAGAATTTTGTAACGCGGCCAATATTTAGCTGTTACAATTGTGAAACAACCCGCGCTACCGTTTCACGGACTGTTAATGACCCTTAACAGGGCTTATAATCAGCGCGATTGAGTTAAATTTTCTCAAGTTATTAACATTTCTGCCGTTTTCGTGGAACAAATGTTGTGGTAATTCAGCAAAAATTTGTTACTTTGCGCTTAGAAAAAACCAACAGAACTGTCCTAATGGGTAAAATCATCGCAATAGCCAATCAAAAGGGCGGCGTCGGCAAGACGACCACTACAATCAACCTTGCCGCCTCGCTGGCCAAAGAAGGTAAAAAGATTCTGATTGTCGACGCAGATCCCCAGGCCAACGCCACCTCCGGCTACGGCATCGATCCGCGCAACATGTCCTCGTCGATCTACGAATGCCTCGTCGACGGCTATCCCGTCGACGGCTCACAGGTCCCCACATGCATCGACGGCCTCGACCTGCTCGGCTCCCGCATCGACCTGGCCGGCGCCGAGCTCGAACTCATCGGACGCGACCACCGCGAGCGCGTCATGGCCGACCTGCTCGCTCCGGTCAAGGCCAAATACGACTACATACTCATCGACTGCTCGCCGTCGCTGGGCCTCATCACCGTCAATGCCCTCACCGCCGCCGACTCGGTCATCATCCCCGTGCAGGCCGAATATTTCGCCCTCGAAGGCATCAGCAAGCTCCTCAACACCATCCGCATCATCAAGTCGCGCCTCAATCCGTCGCTCGAGATCGAGGGATTCCTGCTCACAATGTACGACGCACGACTGCGCCTTGCCAACCAGATCTACGAGGAGCTCAAGGGCCACTTCGCCGACATGGTGTTCGATACCGTCATTCCCCGCAACATCCGCCTGAGCGAGGCTCCAAGCCACGGCCTCCCCGTAATCCTCTACGACCCCGATTCGCGCGGCGCCACATCACACAACCTGCTTGCACGCGAGATCCTCGCCAAGCACAAAGCCAAAAAACACTGACACCCATGGCATCACCACACGCTAAACGCAACGCCCTGGGCCGCGGCCTCGACTCGCTCATCTCGATGGACGACGTCCCCGCGCGCGGCTCCTCGGCAATCAACGACATACCCCTCGACCGCATTTCGGTCAATCCCGACCAGCCCCGACGCACATTCGACGACGAGGCCCTGGCCGAGCTCGCCGCATCGATTCGCGAGCTGGGCATAATCCAGCCGCTGTCGCTGCGCAAGACCGGCCCCGACAGCTATCAGATCATCGCCGGCGAGCGCCGCTACCGTGCCGCCGGACTCGCCGGACTCGAATCCGTGCCCGCCTACATCCGTACCGCCAACGACGCCGAACTCACCGAGATGGCTCTGATCGAGAATATCCAGCGCGAGGATCTCAACGCCATTGAGATCGCCCTGACGTTCCGCAAGCTAATCGACCAGTACAATCTCACCCAGGAGCGCCTGAGCGAGCGCATCGGCAAGAAACGCGCCACCGTGGCCAACTTCCTGCGCCTGCTGCGCCTCCCCGCCGAAGTGCAGCTCGGCCTGCGCGACAAGCGCCTCGACATGGGCCATGCACGAGCCCTGCTCACCATCGCCGACCCCGCCCTGCAGCTCAAGCTCTACAACGAGATCATCCGCCAGGGCCTGTCGGTCCGCCGCGTCGAAGAGCTCGCCAAGGCCTACAGCCGGGGCGACACCCCCGATCCGCGCAAGCCGCAGAAACCGGCCGGCGCGGCGGCATCGCGCTTCTCGTCGGGCGACTTCGACCTGCTCAAGAAGCACTTGTCGAACACGTTCGCCACGTCCGTCGGCTTCAAGTACGACAATTCGGGCAAGGGCAAGATCACGTTCTCATTCGCGAACGACGACGAGCTCGAACGCCTCATATCGCTTTTCGACACCCTGAAGCCCCGGCAGTGACGACCATCCGCAAATATCTGCGACCGCTCGCCGCGGTCATTGTGGCCGCCGCAGCCCTTGTGGCCGGCTTCACCGCCGACGCTCAGGAGCGCCGCCCGGTGCGTCGCACACACGCAGCCACCGGCATCGCCGTCGACACCGCCGGTGTGGCAGCCGCCGATTCGCTCTTTCAGCTGCGGTCGACTCGGTGGCCGCGCCGCTGAAAGCGCCCTCGCCCTACGACTTCTGGGAAGAGACCGAGGTCGCGTTCAACCCCGACCCGACCCGCGCCGTGTGGATGTCGGCCCTCTTTCCCGGACTCGGCCAGGTCTACAACCGCCGCTACTGGAAGCTCCCGATCATCATCGGCGCCTATCTCGGTCTCGGATACGCCACGTCGTGGAACAACGGCATGCTCTCCGACTACACCAAAGCCTACCGCGACATCATGGACAACGATCCGTCGACCAACTCATACATGAACTTTTTCCCGCCGACCACTTCGGAAAGTTCGCTCGACAAGACATGGCTCACACGCCTGCTGCAGTCGCGCAAGAACTTCTACCGCCGCAACCGCGACCTGTGTATCATCTGCATGGTCGGCGTCTACCTCGTGGCCATGGTCGACGCATACGTCGACGCCTCGCTGAGCCACTTCGACATTTCGCCGGACCTGTCGATGGATGTCGCTCCGGCCGTGTTCATCGACGGACGCCGCGCGCTCCCGTCGCTCGGCCTGGCCTGGACACTGAATTTCTGATTATTACGTTAACCACTCTCCATAAAGATATAAATCCTCCCTACCGATGAAAACTAAAAAGATACTCGCACTACTGCTTCTCTCGGCCGCGCCGCTCCTGGCGCGCGCGGCGGCTCCCGCCTCGATACTTTCGCTCGGCGACAATCTCCACGATATCCCGATCGTATATCCCGAAAGCTTCGAGACCGACGTCAAGCAGATGCAGGAGAACTGGTATCTGCGCAACTATGCCGATATCGACCTGCAGGCCGACTCGCGTCAGCCCGTCACTGCCACCGACGCCGAGATCACCGAGCGCCTGCAGCAGCTGCCCACGGTCATCGAGATGCCCTTCAACTCGGTGGTCCGCAGCTATATCGACATGTACGCCAACCGCCGCCGGCAGCTTGTCGAGAACATGCTCGGCATGAGCCTCTACTATATGCCTATCTTCGAGGAGGCGCTCGACCGCTACGGCATGCCCCTCGAACTGAAGTATCTGCCCGTGATCGAGTCGGCCCTCAACCCGGTGGCCGTGTCGCGCGCCGGCGCCACCGGCCTGTGGCAGTTCATGCTCCCCACGGCCCAGGGCGAAGGACTTGAGGTCAGCTCGGTGGTCGACGAGCGTCGCGACCCTTACCGCTCGTCCGATGCCGCCGCCCGATACCTCAAGAAGCTCTACGGCATTTTCGGCGACTGGTCGCTGGCCATCGCCGCCTACAACTGCGGCCCCGGCAACGTCACCAAGGCAATGCGCCGCGCCGGCTACAACGCCAAGGATTTCTGGGCCATATATCCCTTCCTGCCCACCGAGACCCGCGGCTACGTGCCGGCATTCATAGCCGCCAACTATATAATGAACTACTACGACAAGCACAACATATCGCCCGCTCTGGCCCGCAAGCCGATCGTCACCGACACGGTCCACGTCAACAAGCGGGTGCATTTCCAGCAGATAAGCGACGTGATGGGCATACCGATGGACGAGCTCCGCATACTCAATCCGCAGTACCGCACCGACCTCATCCCTGGCGACATCCGGCCCTACGCGCTCGTACTCCCGTCACTTCAGGCCTACGCCTATCTGAGCAACGAGGATTCGATCGTCAACCATAACGCCGAGCTTTACGCCCGCCGCGACGTCGTGGAGCCGGGCATGCGCCAGGGCAGCGACGCCGGCGGCGAGTATGTCGACGAACTTGTAGTGAAATACCACACCGTCAAGCGCGGCGAGACGCTCTCGTCCATTGCCCGCAAGTACGGCGTGACGAAGGCTTCGATCCGCTCGGCCAACAAGATCGGCAACCGCGTGCGCCGCGGCCAGCGCCTGAAGATCAACACCTATCAGCGCCGATACATATCGCCGGCGGCTCCCGCTGCCGATTCAGCGGCAGTGGCCGCGGCAGCCGACTCGGCCGCCGTGGCGGCAGTCAGCGATTCGACCGCTGTGGCTGCCGCCGTTCCGGCCGACACTGCGGCAGCGGCGGTTCCCGCAGCCTCTGCGGCATCGAACCGTGTCTCCACGGCCATGGATTCGTCGACCCGGACGCAGCAGGCGCAGCAGACCGGGCCCGCGCAGCAGACCCGGACGCAGACGAAGCGCCCGGCCAAGCAGCAGGCCACCACGCGCACACACACCGTCAAGAAGGGCGAGAGCCTGAGCCGCATCGCCAACAAGTACGGCGTCACCGTCGCTGCCCTCAAGAGCGCCAACGGCCTCAAGGGCGACAATATCCAGCCCGGGCAGAAGCTCAAGATACCCGCTAAGTCATCGCGCCGCCGTCGCCGCTGATCGCCCTCCCTGAAATTAGTAATTACCAATCATAATCGTCTATCCAACAATGAAAAAAGAGAAGATCAACAATGGTCCGGACCTGCCCGCGGCCGATGTCGACCCGATCGATCTGCCCGAAAACGCGTTCAGGCAGCTCGGCGCCGACGAGGAGTACCGCCCCGTGATGCATCCGGCCCACAGTCAGGTCGAGGTCACGCCCTATTCGGTGGGCGTCGGTCTGATCCTTGCCGTAATTTTCAGCGCCGCAGCCGCCTATCTCGGTCTGAAAGTCGGCCAGGTGTTTGAGGCGGCCATACCCATCGCCATCATAGCCGTCGGCCTGTCGTCGCGCGTCAAACCTACCAATCCGCTGGGCCAGAATGTCATAATCCAGTCGATCGGCGCCTGCTCGGGCGTCATCGTGGCGGGCGCCATCTTCACCCTGCCGGCGCTCTACATCCTGCAGGCCACCCATCCCGAGATTTCGGTCGATTTCTTCAAGATCTTCCTCTCGTCGCTGCTCGGCGGCGTGCTCGGCATCCTGTTCTTTATTCCTTTCCGCAAGTATTTCGTAAAGGACATGCACGGCAAGTACCCCTTCCCCGAGGCTACGGCCACCACGCAGGTGCTGATCTCGGGCCAGAGCGTCTCGGCCGGCAACGCCGAGGGCAAGGCTGAGTCGAAAGCCTCGCGCGGCCAGGCCCTGGTGCTCCTTGTCGCCTCGCTCATCGGCGGCCTCTACGATTACATCGTGGCCACCTTCGGCGTATGGACCGAGACCGTCACCACCACGGCCTACACCTGGGGCCAGGCGCTCGCCGACAAGTTCAAGTTCGTCTTCTCGTGCAACACCGGCGCCGCCGTGCTCGGTCTGGGCTACATCGTCGGCCTCAAGTACGCCTTCGTCATCTTCGCCGGCTCGATCTTCGTCTGGTGGGTCATCATCCCGCTGATGGGCACCTACGGCAGCGCTGAATTCGTGGCCATGGCGCCCGACGCCATCTTCAAGGACTATGCGCGCCTGATCGGCATCGGCGGCATCGCCATGGCCGGCATCATCGGCATAGTCAAGTCGTGGAAGATCATCGCCCAGGCCGTCGGCCTGGCCTCGCGCGAGCTGCGCGGCGCCCAGACTCAGGGCTCGACCGTGCGCTGGCAGCGCGACATCTCCATGAAGCACATCGCCTACTTCATATTCATCGCTCTGGCCGCCGTGCTGCTCTTCTTCTGGATCGGCGTGATCGACACCTTCTGGCAGGCTCTGGTGGCCTGGGTTGTGGTGACCGTCATCGCTTTCCTGTTCACCACCGTGGCGGCCAACGCCATCGCCATCGTGGGCTCCAACCCCGTCAGCGGCATGACGCTGATGACGCTCATCATCTCGTCGGGCATCTTTGTGGCCATCGGCCTCGACGGCACCC
>CAJJQT010000080.1 GCA_905193995.1 uncultured Porphyromonadaceae bacterium
TCAAGCTACACTATGGTCGGGAATGTAGCCAATGACATAGCCGAAATGTTCGAGCCCGACCTGATAATAGTCAGTCTTGGCACCAACGAGGCTTTCGGCAAAATCTCAGACAGTGAATTCCGCCGCACGGTCGACGATTTTGTGAAGGAGTTAAAAATGGCTAATCCCGAGGCAAAACTGCTGCTTGTCACGCCGCAGGAATGTCACCGCAAGACTACGGTGCGGCGCCGGCGCCGGCGCAAAGCGCGCACCTCATTTCAGGTCAACGCCAACGTAAAGCGTATGCGCGACATCATCGTGGCTTATGGCCGCGACAATTCGATTCCGGTATACGACTGGTACGAAGTGGCCGGGGGGACCGGTTCGTCGCACAAATGGATCTCCGACCGCAACATCAACACCGACCATATCCACCTGACAATGTCGGGCTACAGACTCCAGGGCAACCTCTTCACCGACGCTCTGCTTGAGCAACTCAGATAATAAATCCTCTTCTCTCAGATCACTAAGATCAAAATGTCAGATTTAATTAACAACTTTGACTTCAGCGCCATCACCAAGGTGCTGGCCTATGACCCCGCGTCACCACTGCTGTTCAACACGGGCTTGTTTCTGTTGCTCTTCGTGGCTTTCATGGGCGTCTACGAACTGCTGCGCAACCATCCGACAGCCAAAATGCTTGCCACGATGGCATTCTCGCTGTTCTTTTACTACAAGTCGAGCGCCGAATGCTGCTTCATTCTCCTCGGAATCTGTCTTAGCGACTATCTGCTGGGCAATCTGCTGGGCTGGCTCAGCAAACCGCTTCTGCGCAAGGGCATAGTACTGCTCAATGTAGTGATGAATCTCGGGATGCTGATATATTTCAAGTATTTCAACCTTCTTGCATCTACCTGGGCCGGAATGTGGGGACTCGACTTCGACATACTCGACATCGTGCTGCCGGCCGGCATCTCGTTCATAACATTCCGCTCGATCAGTTACATTGTCGACGTCTACCGCCGACAAATGGAACCGGAGCGCAATCTGCTTCACTATACATTCGCGCTGACATTTTTCCCTCCGCTTCTCGCCGGTCCTGTTGTAAGGGCCAAGGATCTGCTCCCGCAGGTGAAGGAAAATCCCGTTGCCACTCAGGCTATGATCAGCGAGGGGCTGTTTCTGATCATGATCGGACTGATCAAGAAAGTTATTATCGCCGACTATCTGAGCGGCAATTTCGTCAATCGCGTCTTCGAAAACCCGACGCTGTACAGCGGATTAGAGAACCTCATAGGGTGTGTCGGGTTCACCATCCAGATTTACTGCGATTTTTCGGGCTACAGCGACATGGCCATCGGCATAGCCCTGCTGATGGGATACCGATTCAAGCAGAACTTCAACGCACCGTTCAAGTCGCAGAACCCGTCGGAATTCTGGCGCCGCTGGCACATCTCCCTGTCGACATGGCTTCGCGATTATCTTTACATACCGCTCGGCGGCAACCGCCGAGGTAAAACGCGTACATATCTCAACAATTTCATAACAATGGTGCTCGGCGGCATCTGGCACGGCGCCGGATGGATGTATCTGATGTGGGGTGCGTACCAGGGAGGTCTGCTTGCGGCGCATAAGGCCATAAAGTCGACCTGGCGAACACCTGAATGGCTGAAAGACACATTGCCGGCAAAGGCATTCAACGTGTCGGTGACATTCATCCTCACAGTTATCGGCTTCACGATCTTCCGCGCGAGCTCACCGCAGACACTCGCCGAAATAGGCGGCCAGATATTCGGTGATTTCCATGCCGCCGTGGCGCCTCAGTTTGTCCAGGCATACATGATGATCGTTCTGGCGATGTTCGCCGGTCTGGTCATGCATTTCGCGCCGACCCGCTGGACCGGTTCGTTCGCCCGCACATATACGGCCATGCCGCTTGCAGCGCAGGGTCTTCTCCTCGCAGCAGTGATCTTTTTTGTCATTCAGGCTCGCTCAAGCGACCTTGTACCGTTCATCTATCTGCAATATTAGGATTATCAATGGAATAAATAGAGCATCTCAAGTGTATGTTTAATAACATATTCACTTTTTAACTACTAAAGTTGTTTATTTGAAAATTATGTTCTAATTTTATCCCCCGTAAAACCCAACATAAACCCTTAAACCGCTACAATTATGTCAAAGACAATCACCTTCAACGAGCTCCGTCGGCTCAAGGACAGTCTGCCCGACGGATCGATGCATAGAATTGCCGATAAACTCAATACAACAGTCCAGACGGTACGCAACTATTTCGGCGGCAGCAACTACGACTGCGGCAAAAACATCGGTGTACACATCGAACCGGGCCCTGACGGCGGCATCGTAGTTCTCGACGACACTACGATCTACGACATGGCCGTTGAGATCCTGAAGGAGCAGGAGGCTCAATAACAAGCCTCCATATTTGTACGTCTCCAAGACATAGCAAATGCGCTGTGACGGTATATTAATACCGCTGAACAGTGCATTTGCTTCATAATATACAATTTAACTGCCGATATATGAGACTGATCACCGTAGCTATTCACACTTACGACCATGCTTTGGCCGTGAAATCGCTTCTCGAAGCCGAAGGTATCAACGTCGTACTGCAGAACGTAAATCTCGAGCAGCCCGAGGTGTCGTCGGGTGTCCGCCTGCGCATAGCCGAGGACGATCTGCCGCTGGCGCTCCGCATCATCGAGAATCCCGAACTGTTCAGCAACGGCCATGCCGTCGCCAAGGACGAATCACACAACATAATCGTGCCGGTCGACTTCAGCGACTATTCATATCTGGCAGCATGTATAGCCGTCCGCATCGCGGCTGCACATAAAGTCGACATCACATTCTTCCACGCGTACATCGACCCGCACGTCAGCTCAAACGTACAGTTGAGCGACAATCTCACATACGAAATCGCATCGGCCGATGCAGTTGAGCAACTTATAAGCGACGCCAGGGAGGAAATGGGGCGGTTCCAGCGCAGGATCCGCGAAGAGATGAAATCGGGAAGTCTTCCCGTGGTAAAATTCAACCACGTCATCGCCGAAGGCGTACCTGAGGATGCCATAATAGCCTACGCCAAAGACAAACCGCCGTTTCTGGTCGTAATGGGGACCCGAAGCGCCTCGACCAAAGAAAAGGACATGATCGGCAGCGTAACAGCCGAAGTGCTCGACGAAAGCCGTTTTTCAGTGCTGACTATTCCCGAAAACATCAACCTCGATTTCAACTCGTCGCCGCGCAACATATTATTCTTCAGCAATCTCGACCAGGAAGACATTCTCGCCATGGACACCCTCTACAGATATTTCTCATATGCCCGCTCGCGGGTGACGATCGTCCACATTCCCACACGCCACCGCTTCACCGACAAGGGTGCCGGGCCGGCCGCATTGGCTCTTAGCGAGTACTGCAGTAAGAAATTCGAGCACTATACCTTCGAAAACATACCGATTTCTCCCAAAAACGCGATCAACGAACTTGAGAAACTGCAGAAGGACCGCGACTTCGACCTCATAGTCGTACCCAACCGACGCAAGAATGTCCTCACACGAATGTTTAACCCGGGAATCGCACACCGTCTTCTGTTCCACGCCGACATCCCGATGCTTGTAATACCCGTCTGATGCAGTACGAAGCTGTAGAACGGGCCCTGAAAGCGTCCGTAGCGAAAACATCACGTTCGGCCACACGCACCATGGTACTGTCGGTCATGGCCGGTGCATTCATAGCCCTCGGGGGCTGCCTGTCGCTCTATCTCGGCTCGGGCGTTCCCGGAGTCTCGGCGGCAAATCCGGCTATCGGCAAGTTGCTGTCGGCTCTGTCGTTCCCGGTCGGGCTCTTCCTGATCGTAATGTTCGGCGGTGAGCTTTTCACAGGCAACAATGCCGTCTTGATTCCCGGTGTGGCGCACGGCAACGTAAGTCCGTCGCGTATGGTAACGAACTGGGCCTTGGTCTGGACAGGCAATTTCATCGGCGCACTGCTTTTCACCTATCTGCTTGTAATTCAAGCGGGTCTCGTCGATTCCGCACCCTATTCGACGGCTATACGGAATATCGCCGTCGCGAAAGCCAGCCTTCCGCTGCATCAGATATTTCTGCGCGGAGTAGGGGCCAACTGGTGCGTTTGTCTGGCTGTGTGGCTCACACTCGGCCTGAGTACATTCGGCCAGAAAACTTTGGCCATCTGGATTCCGATCGCTGCTTTCGTCGCCCTTGGATTCGAGCATTGCATTGCCAATATGTTCTTCATCCCCTGCGGAATGTGGGCCGGAGCCGACATTACCGTCTGGCAGCTGTTGCGCAATCTGGCCATGTCGACATTCGGCAACATCGTTGGCGGCGCATTATTGGTCGGAATGCTGTACACAAAACTCTACAGGCGCCGCTGATCACTTCACGGCGCTTTCAACTGTCTTGCGGTGCGCGATTTCCACAATCTCGATGTCGTGCAGACGCAGACGTGCGGCCAGGTAGCGTGCAAGCTCCTCCTTGCGCGCGGCCGATACATTTTCGGTAAAGCTGACCAAAGCCACGTTGAGCGTGTCGAGTTTTTGGTCGGCCGCCTGCGCAAAGATATTTCTTGAGACAGCCACAGCACTGACCTGGGGGAAAATTACCTTCAGTTCGGGGATCAGGCTGCCTGCGATGGAATCTGTCGTACGGATATTATCGATGACCTGGTGCAGCGAGTCTATCGTAGCCTGCTTGCTTACAATTGCCGCCTGACTAAGTTCGTAGATATCCTTTACCGAGCCGGTCTGCGCCTGCGACGAAAGTGCCGCACTGCCTTGAATGATGTTGAGCTTGGCACCCTGGAGCCCGTAATAGGGCAACTGCGACGAAAGCGCAAGATTAAGCGAATCCTCAGGCAGCGGCGTCCCGATCAGAGTAATACTGATTGTTTTGTTCTTGCGCGACCATTTTGCGTCGCTTGCAAGTACGTGCGTCGACTCGAAGCGGCATGCATTCTCCACAAAACGCTGCGCATTGATCTCGAATCGTGACTGGCACAGCATCATGTAGGTCAGATATATGCTCGGAAGCAGGCAGAGTATCGAAATAATATATACAAGCCGGCGCACCTTTTTGGCTCTCTCCGGATTGATCGCCGCCGCAGGTTTGAACTTCATCATCTTTACGCCTATAAATGTCGCGAGGCAGATGAAAATCGAATTGATCAGAAACAGATACAGCGCGCCGAAGAAATAGTGCATCTGAAATGTGGCCAGACCGTAGCCGACCGTGCAAAGCGGCGGCATCAGAGCCGTTGCGATCGCCACACCCGGTATCACATTGCCTTTCGAACGCGAACCGATAGCCACTATGCCTGCGCCTCCGCCGAAGAAGCCGATCAGTACATCGTAGATTGTAGGCTGCGTGCGCGCCAGCAGTTCGCTGTGGCCTTCGCTTACGGGAGATATGAGGAAGTAAATGGTCGAGGCAACCACTGAAAAAGCCGCTGCCATCAGCAGGTTGCGCAACGACTTCTTGAGAAGTTCGAAATCCTGTATTCCTACACCTAAGCCGATGCCGATGATCGGCCCCATGAGCGGAGAGATCAACATCGCACCGATAATCACTGCAGTCGAATTCGTGTTAAGGCCCAGCGAAGCGATCAGAATCGCGAGGATCAGAATCAGCATGTTCGTGCCTCTGAACGAGACACCTTCACGGATCGACTGCTCGGCTTCCTGCTGCGAGACCAGATAAGGCGTCAAGTTGAAATAAGCATAAAGAACGTTGTAGGCCTTTACCAGAAAGTTTTTCATTATAATGTGACGATTAAATTCAACTATAAAGTTCTAACAAATATCCCCGTGATTTGTTTCAATAAAAAAGTATCGACATGGAACTATACTCAATCGGCAGCATATTGCTCGACATCAGCATCGGACTTTTGGTCATCGGCGCCCTCGTTCGTCTCATTCTGGCAATGAGCTACTTCCGGCGCAATAAATCCACCGGCGGCGGATCGCCGTCAGCGCCCGACGACAAACGCACTCTCACCGAGGGCCAGCGCAAGACAATGCGCCGAGCCATTATCCCCATAAGCGTCGCAGGTCTCACCCTCGCCATAGCGTCACTGGTACTTCTCTGCCTGTCGTGAAACTAATCTGTGGTGCTCATGATGTCATACAGATTCTCGAACTTATCGACAACACAATACCTAAGAGTAGTTGAGGAAATTGAGTTAAACAGACGTCTTGCGCATTCAGTCTTGGCGAGTTCTACGCCTCGAAGTTCTGTCTTGTTGAGTGAACCCTTGGTTTCTGCGATAAAGAAAATATGCTTGACGTTACCCTTTTGCATCGCTATCGCCCAGTCGGGAGCGTAGCTGCCGACTGGAGTAGGTATCTGGAATGAGCGCGGCAATTTAGCATATACCACGACTTCACTTGCTTCAAGGTCGTGGGCGAAATTGCGTTCTCCGATACTGTCGGAAACGACATAATCGGTGACATGCTTTGTTGCCTGATATACCTTGTCAAATTCGGCTTTGCTTGATGCCGTGAAGATGTCCGAGCCATAAGTTCCCTCGGTTAGATGGTAGTGAATATGATCGACAATCATAGTAGCTTTCTGCTCACGGATAATCTGAATGACCTTGCGGATAAATTCTTCAGGGTTATTGCGAAATGCAGAAAGATTTTGAGGGCGCAAACCATGAAGAATCTTTGCTGTAGTTCTCCTTGTAAGATTGGCACCTTTGGCCATCTGCCCCACGAGGTCATACTTGACCGAAGAGGTGCTGACATCGGTAAGCTTCTGAGATGTAGATTTGGTGTCCCCAAATTCCGTTACATCCTCGGTATCTTGCTGGTCCTCGATTTTGATGTAGCGTAGAGTGCGAACCTGCAACTCGTCAGTATTGAGGTGGAGTATGGCTTTCTCAATCAGCTCGTCAGAATTGTAGCTTACTGTATACACATACTGATGGTTGATGGCTTTCCAAAGAGACTGAAATTCGTCGCGATAGAAATTGGCGTTGAGCTTCGGGTCAGGCAATTTCGTTTTTGCACCATTCTCAGTCATGCCTTCAAGTTGCGACGGGTCGAAGATTGAGTTGATAAGTCTTGTTATACCTTCCGCCATTGGGGCAAGATGAGAGCCATAGGGCGCAAAAGACTCTGCGGCAAGGTCGGCATGGTATTTGGGCGTTATGTTGCCTGCTCCGTCAATGTACTCGTTATCTTCGAGATAAACCATAATGCGGCTTGCTTCACGGTCGTTGATAACGTGAGGCTGACCGTCGAGCGTAATAGTCTTACCCTCGAAGTAGCCCGAAGTCGCTTTAGAGGCGCGTTCACGCAGAGCCTCGCGGGTTTCACGTTGAAGTGCGTTGGTGAAGTCGGCATATCTTTCATTGGCAATGACGGTCAACACATTTATGTTGTGGACTTCTTCGCCGAGAAGTTCCTTGTCCTGACGTATGCCGTTACGGTCAACGCATATACGCAAGCCACGCCCGACTTCCTGACGTTTGGCGGTAGTAGAATTACTGTGGCGCAACGTACATATCTGGAATACATTCGGATTATCCCAGCCCTCTCGGAGCGCGGAGTGTGAGAAGATGAAGCGCGTCGGTTCATCGAAACTCAACAGACGCTCCTTGTCGCGAAGAATGAGGTCGTAATCCGATGCTTCTTCCGACACGTCGGAGCCGCGCTTCGTCTTTGTCTCGACCATCTTGCCTTTTTTATCTATCGAGAAGTAACCGCGATGCACCTGCTGAGGTGTAAACTGCCGGAGATATTCGTTGTAGGATTCATCAAAGATATGTGATGATTCCTCGGTCGCTATTCGCGAATATTCCTCCTCGAATATCTGCTGAAAAATACCCTTTTCGGGATTTCCGTCGCTGTCATAACGGCGGTATTTGGCGACCTCGTCTATAAAGAAAAGGGAGAGGCACTTGATTCCTTTCTTGAAAAGCTGACGCTCCTTCTCAAAGTGGGCCTTAATCGTCTCTCGGATTTGAACCCGCTGCATGTGAAGGTCGTTGGAATC
>CAJJQT010000081.1 GCA_905193995.1 uncultured Porphyromonadaceae bacterium
CCATGCTCGAGCAGAGCGGCGGCCATCCCGAGAAGCTTGTCGACCAGGTTACGACTCCCGGCGGCACGACCATCCGGGGCCTGCTGGCCATGGAGCGCGCCGGATTCAGCAACGCCGTCATCGAAGGCTTACTTGCATCGTGCCATGAATAAGGTCATACTCTCGGGATTCGCCGGCAAGGATCCGGCGATCCGCTACATAGGCACGCGGCCCGTCGCCGAATTTTCGCTCGCCACGCGCGAGCCGGCACACACCGGCGCCGACGGCAAACCGGTGGCCGAGCGCACCGACTGGCACCGCATCGTCATGTGGGACGCCAACGCCGAATTCGCCGAAAAATACATCCGTCGGGGAGCCCGCCTGCTCGTCGAAGGCTCGCTCCGTTCCCGCGTCTGGGAAGACCGCGCCACGCAGAAGCACACCATCCACGAAGTCTACGTCACCTCGTTCGAGCTCCTGCCCCGCTGACCCGTCCGAAACACCAACATCACACTTCAATGAAAAAATACTCGAAACCGCCCTCATCTCAGCATTACTCCTGTGTCGGCCAATGGCTTTTGCCGCCGAGCCCGACTCCGAAAATTACCGCAAAGGGGTCGAGGCGCTGAACAACCGCCAGTACAAGACAGCGGTCGACTACTTCATCCTCGCCACCGAGGAATTTCCCCGCAACGGATACATTTACAGCAAAATATCGGATGTGGCGTATAATGTCGACAAGACATTCGATGCCATTGACTTCTCCCTGAATGCCCTCGACTATTTCGAGGCCGACGACAGTGCGGCGATAGCCGAAACGTATCTGCGGCTTGCCATGATGTCGACTTATAACGGCGATCAGTACCGCGATCTGCTGCAGCAGCCAATCGTCTACTACGACAGTGCCGTGGCGGCCAATCCCGGAGATTACCGCACATGGCTCAAACGCGGTGTCTATCTCGACATCTACGAACGGCAGTACGACAGAGCCTGCGACGATTTTCGCAAGGCTATCGAGCTGCAGCCCGATGAGGTAGAGCCTTATACGCGCCTCGCACAGAGCCTTTACTCAAATCAGAACAAGATCGACGAAGCCATCGAAGTTTATAAGTCGAGCTGTTCCACGCTGACGGATTTTCCATATCACCACACCGCTCTTGCGCAACTTCTCATTGAAAAAGGGCAGTACGACGAAGCTGCTGAAATCATGCTGAAAGGAATAGATATGGCCAACGAAACAATTCCATGGTATAATGTACTGTCAGATTTTCCACCGAAGCAGCGCGAATATCTCACGTCAGAAATCAAAAATCGCCTGGCACGACATCCTGAACGCACTTTCTACAATGACTACCTGAACGCGTTGAAATAAAATTCATGAATATGATAAAGCCCTCTTGATAAGCAGACTATGAGCGTCTGCTTCCAAGAGGGCATATCTTTCAGATACGGGGACAATGTCCGGGAGGCCGGTAAAAAGGCCCTGATGAGGCGCGGTTTACTGTCGGCCGGCTACGGCGACGGTCTTGTCGATCTTAGAGACAAGGCCCTGAAGCACCTTGCCCGGGCCGAGTTCGGTGAACTCGTCGGCACCGTCGGCCACCATCTGCTGCACGGAGGCGGTCCAGCGGACAGGCGAAGTGAGCTGAGCCACGAGATTGGCCTTGATCTCGGCCGGATCGGTGTGGGGCTTGGCATCGACATTCTGATATACGGGGCAGACAGGAGTATGGAATTCCGTCTTCTCGATGGCGGCGGCCAGTTCGGCACGCGCAGGTTCCATGAGCGGCGAATGGAACGCGCCTCCGACCTTGAGCTTAAGTGCGCGGCGCGCGCCGGCCTCGCTGAGCAGCTTGCATGCCTCGTCGATAGCGTGCTCCTCGCCGGAGATGACGATCTGGCCGGGGCAGTTGTAGTTGGCGCAGACGACCACGCCATCAACGCCCTTGAGCACTTCCTCGACTTTCTCGTCGGGCAGCCCGATGATGGCGGCCATGGTCGAGGGCTTGAGCTCGCAGGCCTTCTGCATGGCGTGTGCGCGGGCCGACACGAGGCGCAGGCCGTCCTCGAAGCTGAGGGCGCCGGCAGCGACGAGTGCCGAGAACTCGCCGAGCGAGTGACCGGCTGTCATGTCGGGACGGAAGTCGTCGCCAAGAGCCTTGGCGAGCACCACAGAGTGCAGGAACACCGCAGGCTGGGTAATATCTGTGCGTCGGAGATCCTCGTCAGTACCATTGAACATCAGGTCGGTGATGCGGAAACCGAGTATGTCGTTTGCTTTTTCAAAAAGGTCGCGGGCGGCTTCGTTGGTCTCGTAGAGGTCCTTGCCCATGCCTACGAACTGTGCGCCCTGTCCGGGGAAAACGTATGCTTTCATACCTAATTATAAATGTAATTATCTAAATCGGCCGCAAAGTTACGGAAAAATTTCCGTAATTGCCAACTTTCGCAGAATTATCGAACAAAAACGACCGCGGTCACACCGGAACCGCGGTCGTTCATTAATAAGGTATCAACCAGCTCAGCGCTTGAGCACCTTGCGGGTGACGGCGCCGCGGCGTTCGATATAGATGCCGGGGACGAGTGCGTCTGCCGGCACGGGCATGCCCTGGAGGTTGAAGTACTCGGGGGCGGCGCTGTCGGCCTCAACGTCGCTGACACCGGCCGACGATGTCTTGACGACCCGGACGTCGGAAGGAAGCGACATATAGTTGTAGAAGTTGCGCGATGTGCTGGCCGTAACCTGGAACGCATGGTCGAAGTCAGTATTCAGGTTCTGGAATTCATGTGAGGTTTTCTGAACGGTCACGACTTCGAGAGGAGTGATGAGCGATTTGCCGGCAGGCACGTTCATCGTCACCTTGACATCGTCGATGAAGAACATCTGGCCGCTCTTATCCATGAACGCGATGATCACATTCGACAGATCGGCGTCGGCAGGTACGTTGGAAATGGTGATGGTGCCCTTGTTGGTGCCTGCGACTGGGGTTTCGAGCAGTCCGGAAGCGATGGCCTGGGTGTCGGTGTAGCTGTTCATGAGCATTGCAAAGATACCCTCGCTCTCGGCAAGTCCGGCGGCTGAGAGGTCGGCCACCGTGGTGACGAACGTACCCTCGACAACGATGCCGCGGCCATCGTAGCACGAAAGGTCAAGGGCGGGCGTGAAGATCAGACCTGCCGTGCCGAGCCAGTAATGCGTGCCGGTCGTGCCGATCATGCCTGCGGCCCATGCGGGCTGGGTGGCGCACCACGAGATCCCGGTCCAGCCGGCCGCTCCGAAGTCCTTGGGCGACATCCAGTCGGTACCGGGGTTGTCGACAGTGCCTTCGGTGATGCCGTCGAAGTCCTCTTCGAACACGACGACTCCTTCAAGATCTTTCTCTGGTGCGATCACCTGGCTGAGGCTTACGGTATAGTCGGTGGCATGGCCGAGAGGCTCCCACGAAGCGGTGAACGACGTCTTGGTGACGTCCGAAGGTTCGTGGCTCACGACCTTAAGCCCCGTAATGCCGTCGACCCATACAGGGTACGACGGTTCCGACACGATATCTCCCATGAATGCCTTGACCGAATATTCGTAATCGTTTTCAGGGACTATGCCGGTCACGTCGTATTCCGTACCGTCGACGCGGAAGTCATCGAGAAGTTTCGACACTGCGCCGCGTGTGCGGTAGTGCAGCCTGATGTCGTCAATGACGAATTTCTTGGTGCCCTGCTGCAGCATGGTCAGGCGCACACGGGTGATATCGTCGGTGAACGTCATCGGGTCGAGCGTGTATACGCCGCCCTCGCCGTCGTAGCCGAAGTTCGCGTAATAAAGGTTGGCCACATGATCCCATGTGTCTGTAGAGCTCTTGTAGAGTTCGACCTTTATGAGCGACATATTGCCGTATTCGACTTCGTCGGGACCTACGGGCTTAGCCCAGAACGACAGGCCGTCGAGCGGCAGGGGTGCGTCGGCAGTCTCGATGAAGTCACCCACGGCGTCGAAGTATATGGCCTTCGCTCCGGACGCAACCTCCGAGGGATCGGTTGTGGCGTCCTGCGCACCGTTGGAGGAAACGTCTATCTTCCAGCCCGCGGGATAGCCGGGGGTGGCGGTGTCGATCTTCCGGCCGTCGGCGCTTAGGCTGAGGCCTTCGAAACTCTCGACGATCTCGCCGGTCTCGACGACCTTGGGGGCCTCGGTACACTGCACTGTCAGCAGGTAGCCCTCGGCACCCTGCACCTCGCTCCACGAAGCCCTGAAGGCTGTGGGCGAAAGGTTGACGGCCGGATCGGCCGAAGGCTTGTCGATGCGGTCCATACACAGGGTCACCTTGACGTCGTCGAGCACGCATTCGCCATCCTCACACGTGATCTGTATGTATGATTCCATATCGAGCGCGGCGTGAGTCGCCACGAAAGTGAATGTCTGCCACTGGTCGGTCAGCGGATAGTCCTCCTGGTCGTCGCCGGGGCCGTAATAGTCGTCGCACACGGCCACCCACATCGAAGCGGGCGCCGTGCCGAATTTCCTGGCGCGGAATGTCAGGGTGGCCGTGCCGTTGAGCAACGTCGAGGGAGTCGTAAGGTTGCCGCCGCGCGACGTCTCGTCGTCGATCTTCCAGGGCTTGAGAACGATGCAGCCTCCGGCGGGATAGACGCCGTTGCCGGTCCAGCCGGGCTGCGCGGTCAGCGCGTCGGAGATGTGATAGTTGCCGTCGGCGGTGATGCAGGCCGCGGGCGACTCCTCAGTGCCGTCGGTAAACTTCGAAAAGTCTTCCTCGAACAGAACCTTGGTCTCGGGAGCGCGCAGCGCGGGAGCCTGAACATGCGGGCGCGCCGGCGGGGGTGTCGTACCGTTCCGGAACGGGACAGCGGCATTGGACTGCAAGCCGAATGCAGCAGCCAGTGTCAGTAAGTAAAGCTTTTTCATAGTGATAATCGATGCAAACCTCGTTTGCCTATGGTTAATAATTCGGTGGCAAAGATAGCGAAATTCCGGCTTTCCGCAAAACATCTGTCAACAAAAAGTCGATTTACGTTCACATTCTGTAGCCGGCGCGGCCTCCGGACTCAAATCCGTCATTATAGTTAAATTTATAAAAATGCCGGCGGAGCGGGAGCCCGATTGAAATAAATTGCGTAACTTTACGTTGGAAAAAGAAACATTTACGGATATGACACTGATAAACATGATACCGCTGTTCCTGGGCAATCTGCGCGGCACGCAGCTGCTGATCGTCGTGCTGGTAGTCCTGCTGCTCTTCGGCGGCAAGAAGATCCCCGAGCTGATGCGCAGTCTCGGCAAGGGCGTCCACTCGTTCAAGCAGGGCCTCAACGATGCCCGCGATGAGATCAACAAGCCTGTCGATAACGAGACTAAAAGCGAAAGCAAGTAAGCCACATACATGTCGGAAAACAAGGAAATGACGTTCTGGGACCACCTCGACGCCCTGCGCGGAGTGCTTCTTAAGATCGCCGGGGTGATTCTCGCCTTCGGCGTAGCGTCGTTCTGCGTGATGCCGCAGCTGTTCGACCGCGTCATCATGGCTCCATGCCGCCCCGACTTTCCCTTCTACCGGCTGCTCGACACCATAGCGGCCGGCAGTCCGCTTGGCTTTGACCCTGCGGCGCCGTTCGACCTGCATCTTGTCAGCATCGAACTCGCGTCGCAGTTCTACATGCACCTGTCGGCCTCGTGCTGGGCGGCGGTGATCTTCGCCTTCCCGGTGATCATCTACCTGCTGTGGGGCTTCGTGTCGCCGGCGCTTTATCCTGAGGAAAGGCGCGGTATCCACCGGGCATTCGTTTGGGGCAACCTCATGTTCTACGCCGGCGTGGCCTGCGGCTACTTCCTGGTGTTTCCCCTCGCGCTCCGCTTCCTGGCCACCTATAGTCTGAGCCCGACGATCACGCCGATGATCACGCTCGATTCGTACATGGACAACTTCTTCACCCTGATCCTGCTTATTGGCGCCGTGTTCGAGCTGCCGCTGCTGGCGTGGCTGCTCGGCAAGATGGGCTTCCTGACACGCACGTTCTTCGCCAGATACCGCCGCCACGCCATAGTGGCGCTCCTCATAGCCGCCGGACTGATCACACCGACGGGCGATCCGTTCACGCTCTTCGCCGTGTTCATCCCCATATACGCACTGTGGGAATTCAGCGCCCGTCTCGTGCCGCCGCAGTCCTCGACCGAATCCCAACCTCAAACCGATACCTCCTCATGAAAATCCGCCTCGGACTCCTCCCCCGCATCCTCATCGCCATAGCCGCCGGCATCGGCGCCGGTTACATCTTTCCGGACTGGCTCACGCGGTGCTTCGCGACATTCAACTCGATCTTCTCGGCCTTTCTCGGCTTCCTGATACCGCTGCTCATCGTGGGCTTCGTGGCGCCGGCCATCGCCGAACTGGGCCGCAAGGCAGGCCGGATGCTTGTGGTCACGGCCCTCATCGCATATGCCATGACCGTGGCCGTGGGTCTTACCGCCTACTTCGCAGCATCCGCAAGCTTCCCGCTCATCATCGGGACCGACGGCTATATCGCCGCCGAGACACTGACAGCCGCCACATCGCCTACTCCGTACTTCACCATCGAGATCGAACCGATGTTCACCGTCATGACGGCCCTGGTGCTGGCATTTCTGCTCGGTCTCGGCTGCGCCCGACCGCGGTCAGACGCCCTGAGGCGCGTGCTCGACGACTTCCGCGGCGTGATCCGCAGCGCTATCTCGGGAGTGATCATACCGTGCCTGCCTGTCTACATCTTCGGCATCTTCCTCGACATGACCGTGGCAGGCATGGTCGGAGGCGTGCTGAAGACCTTCGCCGGCATTATCGTGGTGATTTTCGTACTGCACGTGGCCGTGCTGGTAGCCCAGTACCTGCTGGCGTCGCTGTTCTCGGGCCTGAACCCTTTCCGATCGCTGTGGACCATGATGCCGGCCTATTTCACCGCGCTGGGCACCCAGTCGTCGGCGGCCACCATACCCGTGACTCTGCGCCAGACCGTAGCTTCGGGCGTCAACCCGGCGGTCGCCGGATTTGTCATACCGCTGTGCGCCACTATACATATGTCGGGGTCGACGCTCAAGATCGTCTGCTGCGCGCTCGCCCTGATGATCACTCACGGCATGAATTTTGACCTGACGATGTTCGCCGGCTTCGTGGCCATGCTCGGCATCACCATCATCGCCGCTCCGGGCGTTCCGGGCGGCGCCATAATGGCATCGCTCGGGCTGCTGACTACGATGCTCGGCTTCAGCGAGGCCGACAACGCGCTGATGATAGCGCTCTATATAGCCATGGACTCGTTCGGCACAGCCTGCAACATCACCGGCGACGGTGCCATCGCCCAGATCGTAGGCCGCATATTCCGCCGGAGCGCGGAAGCCGACATTGCCGCCGCGGAAAGCGCCGATAGCTCCGACACAGCTCCCGCTTCGGCAATTTGACAAAATTTACATCTTGTATTGCACTTTTCACACGAATTTTAGTTAAAAAACCGCAAAAGCAATGGTCTGAAGCTAAAGTTTTGTAACTTTGCGTGGTAAAACAACTGTATTTTCATCCATACAAAACCATAAGACCATGAAACTTCGGAAATTTGCCGCCGCGGCACTGCTGCTCGCGACACTCGGCAGCGCGGCCGCCGAACCCCCGAAAAGGGAACTCCGCTCGATCTGGATGGCCGCAATGGGTATCGACTGGCCGCGCGGAAGCGCCGCCGTCGGCACATCGGCCTCTGCTCAGGCTACCGCCAAGGCCGACCTGATCGAATATATCGAAAATTTCAAACGCCACAACTTCAATGGCATCTGTCTGCAGGTACGACCCCTGGCCGATGCGCTCTACCGCTCGTCGCTCGAGCCCTGGAGCGCCTCCGTATCGGGCACCCGCGGCGTCGATCCGGGCTGGGATCCGCTCGCGTTCGCCGTCGA
>CAJJQT010000082.1 GCA_905193995.1 uncultured Porphyromonadaceae bacterium
AGGAAAATTTCGTGATCGCTGTATAAGAATTTCTTGATGACGGGAAAGATGTTTTCGGTCGTTACCCCGATTGTTCCTTTTGCCATATATGTATGTCTTTATGTTATTTGTTCATGTTATCTGCAATTCAGTAAGCAAAACAAATGCCAAGCCGCAAATATATGACATAATTTCATATTTAATATTATTTAACTGACATGCAGGAGCTGCCTCTGTTAAAAAACATTACTTTTGCACAAACGGTATAATCATACTTATTTATAAACTCTAATACCAGAAATTATATGAAGAAAATTTACCTGCTTCTCTGCGCTATGTTTGTGGCTGTCGCCGCAAACGCCGCTGATTACTACCTGATAGGCGGCTTCAATGGATGGTCGCTCTCCGATCCGACCTGCAAATTCACAGACACCGGCAACGGGACCTATGTGCTCGACTACAATGGCACACTCACCAGCGGCTTCAAGATCAACGACGGCACCTGGAGCAATGACGCCGCGAACTTCGGAGGGTCGAAAATACTCGTGCCCGGCGAGACATACCAGCTGACCGCTGCCGGCAACTCGGGCAACATCCCCCTGAAAGACAATATCGAAAATCCACACATCGTTCTCAATCCCGCTGCCAAGACCCTGCTCATCACCGGCAACGCGGTCGAGGCAAAATACATTTACGGCATCCACGGCCTCATATTCGGCACATCGTGGGAGACAAGAAACATGACGCTGACCGACGGCAAATGGGTGCTGACAGCCGAATGCGTGGCAGGTGAATTCGGCATCATGCAGCGCGACGAGGCATCCGGTGCGCAGACCGGCTGGTTCTCCAGCCCCGCTCCGGCGGCAATCAACGAAAGCGCCCTCGGCAAGCCACTTGAAGTAAAATCAGAAGGCGGCAACAACTTCACCCTCGCCGTGAGCGGCAACTTCACATTTGTATATGATCAGGAAGGCGGCACACTCACCGTCACATCAAACGGCGATATCACAGTACCCACAGTAGAAGTTCCCGACGACCTATACATCGTAGGCAATATCGGCAATGACCCCGAAGCACAGTGGTCGATCTCCGACCCACTGCTGATGAACAAGGCCGGCGACGTGTTCACAGCCAAGAATGTAGAGTTCGCCGCCGCTGCCGAGCAGCAGCTTGCATTCTTCACATTCATCACCGTTCCCGGCACCGATTGGGGCAGCGTCAATCAGGCCGACCGCTTCGGCGCTGAAAGCGACGGAGCCCGGATAGCCATCGGCACGCCCTCGAAAGTCGTAGCCTACCAGGCCAACATCAACGCATCGGGCGCGCTGTCGTGGTCGGTCGCACCGGGTATCTACGACGTAAGCGTCGATTTCAACACCATGACCGTGACCCTGACTCTACCCGCCGGAGTAAACGATATCGAATCGGAGGACAACTCCACTGCGGTCTACTACAACCTGCAGGGTATCAAGGTCGCCGAACCGACAGCAGGCCTCTACATCGAAGTCCGCGGCAGCTATGTCCGTAAAGTTCAGATTCTCAAATAATCAGAATTCAACTATCTGACAAATAAATTCTGAAACAGGCTGCACCACAATGGAGGCGCAGCCTGTTTCGCTTTACTGAGGCGTACGAAAATAAGGAGTGAAGGCGTCCTCGCCTTCAGCATTAATTAGCCGAAGCATTAAATTTGTGAAGATGAGGACGTCTTCACTCCATCACCATTGCGGATTCACAAAAAAGCGCTAAATTCGCGTTCATGAAAACTATGACAATCTTGGCCGCCGCTATGCTGTCGGCAATTTCCGTTTCTGGGCAGCAGGCCCTCAACGCCGCCCGTAACACGGCGTCACCCGTCGTCAACGACGACCTCTCAGTCACATTCCGCATCGCCGCGCCACGCGCCGCGGACGTCTTTGTGGCCGGCGACGTGGCGCCGCAGCCTGTGGCCATGCAGCGCGATTCGGCCGGAGTGTGGTCGGCGACTGTCGGCCCGCTTGAATCAGACCTGTACTGCTACAGATTCATCGTCGACGGCGTCGAGACGGTGGACCCCTCCAATCCGTATAATGCCCGCGACATATCAAGCGTGAGCAACTACACAGTCGTGCCGGGCGGCGCCGGCGACCTGTATCTTGCGCAGGACGTCGCTCACGGAACGGTATCGGACGTGTGGTACGACTCACCGCAGATGCCCGGCAAGCGCCGCATGACGGTGTATACGCCGGCAGGATACTCGGCCGACCGCAAATACCCGGTACTATATCTGCTGCACGGCATGGGCGGCGACGAGGGCGCATGGTCCGAGCTTGGACGCGCACCTTTCATTCTCGACAATCTGATAGGCTCCGGACAGGCCGAACCGATGATCGTCGTAATGCCGAACGGCAACGGCCTGCAGAGCGCGGCACCGGGCTATACATCCGAGGGCCTGTATGTCACGACACCGGACAGGTCGGTGGCGCCCGAGGGGCTGACTGAGCGCGAACTGGTCGGACTGGTCGCCTACGTCGACAGTGCCTACAGCACTGCGGCCGACCGCGGCCACCGGGCAATAGCCGGACTGTCTATGGGAGGCGGACAGTCGTGGCGCATATCGGCCGCGCATCCCGAACTATTCGACTACGTGGGCCTGTTCTCGGCGGCCGTGGGCTGGAAAGGTAAACCCGGCCGCTATTTCAGCGGCGAGGAATCCGCCGGATACATGGCGGGCATCGAGGCCAATCCTCCCAGACTCTACTGGATAGGCATAGGCTGCGACGATTTCCTGTATGACCTGAATGCCGACTTCCGCGCCTTTCTCGACCGCGACGGCTTCAGATACACCTACAGCGAGACCGACGGCGGCCACCAATGGAAAAACTGGCGCCGCTACCTCGCCGCATTCCTGCCGCTGCTTTTCAAATAATCAGGTAAAGTCGAAGTCGTCGCAATCGGAGAGCGAGATGCCCCCGCCGCTGTACTCCGACCAGGTTCGCGACGGATCAGCGACGTTCACGAAGTCGTAGAGACCTATGGGAAGACCGTTGAGAAAATACATGAGAGACTGATCGCCGGCATCCTCTACGCGCACGGCGCGGTTACTTCGGTAGACGAAAAGTCGGTCTTTGGCGCGGGTCATGGCCACATATAGGCAGCGGCGGTCCTCCTCGACAGCGTCGAAACCGGCGGCGACGGCCTTCGACGATGGATACTGCGAATAATTGACATTGATAATATAGCAGTTGGCGGCCTCGAGGCCCTTGGCCGAGTGGATGGTAGTGAGCACGACGTTGTCGGGCGCTCCGTCGGCTTCCTCCTTCAGGCCCGTCTCAAGAGAAGGATCCAGAATATAGTCGGCAATGAATGCAGCCAGACCGTCGGATGCCGCCCCGATGCGCTGCAGCAACGGCAGATCGGCCCTGCGGCGCGCCCAATCGTCCTTGTATTTCAAGCCGAGGATGCGGTCGAGGCCGTTGAAGGCAGCCTCGATGGCCAGGCTGACTTCCGTGCGCAGGTCGTTGATGGCCCGAAGCGTCAGCGCGGCCGCCGGATCCACGGCCGGATTGGCCTCAAGAGCCGACAGGCAGGCATCGAGGCTGTCGAGGCCGAGAAGGCTGTCGATGATGCGGGCCGAGGTTATCTCGCCGATGCGCGGGAACAGCATCAGGTAGCGCGACCATGCAAGCTCGTCGCGCGGATTGCTGACCACGCGCAAAGCCGACACCACGTCGCGCACGTGAGCCGAAGCCATCAGGCCCGTACCGCCGTAGATCACATAAGGGATATGTGCCTCGATCAGGCAGGTCTCGACGGCCTTCAGACCCCAGTTTGACCGTGAAAGGACCATATTATCGTGGTATTTAAGTCCTTCGACGCCGATCGAGTCGCGGATTTTCATGACGATGTCGCGCGCCTGGTCCCACTCCTGGTTGAAATGGCACAGCGCGGGCCTGATGCCCTTGCCGCGGTGGGATGTGAGGTCCTTGTCGTAGCCCAGGGGCGACTGCGCAAGCAGCCAGTTCGACAGATCGAGTATCTCCTGAGTCGACCGATAGTTGACTGTCAGTTTCTTAACCGTTGCATCCGGCACGATTCGCGCGAAATTGTGGATCGACTTGAAGTCGGCGCCTCGGAAACCGTAGATCGACTGGGCGTCGTCGCCGACACAGAACAGGTTGCAACGGCTCCAGAAGGATTCGAGCAGGAGATATTGGAGCGGATTCGTGTCCTGCATCTCGTCGACCAGAATATGGTCATAGGCACCCGCGATGTAAGCGGCCGCCTCGGGATTCTTGTGCAGCCCGACCGCCACCTTCTGCAGGATATCGTCGTAGTCGAGATAGCGGCGCTCAGCCTTGAAGGCAAGATACTTGCGGATGATTTCCTGATATACGGGCAGCTTTTTCAGGATCTTTTGGCGCGTCTCCTCGTCGACATTGCCGTTGAACAGTCGCACGCTGATAGCCGTGGACAGATTGCAGCGGGCATTTACCACATAGGAGTAGACCTCGGCGAGCTCCTCGGGCTGAATGAAATTGCTCTTCTTGAAATAGCGGCCGCAGACCAGACGGAAAGCGCTGTCGCGATCCTCCTCATCGATGACGGTGAACTTGCCGAAATTGAACACTTTCGGATTGCCGTGGATTAGCTCCATGCACCACGAGTGGAAGGTCTGGCCGCGCAGCTTGTCGATGTCGCCGACGGCTGCCGACTGCAGGCGGTCGACGATCTCGCGGGCCGACTTGCGGGTGAACGACAGGATGAGCAGCCGCGACGGATGCACGCCCTTGTCGAGCAAGTATTTGGCCCTCGCTATGATGGTGCGTGTCTTGCCTGTGCCGGCGCCGGCGAGCACCAGCAGATTGCGGCCTTCGAAAGTGGCCGCGTCGCGCTGCTGCGCGTTGAGTTCATCAAGATATTCTTTATCTGCCATGTCAGTCATCAAATTTATTATTGCAGCCTCATGACCCTGAGTCCGAGAGGGCCGCGACCGCAGCGGACGCCTACCGCCGAACCGTTGCGCATCAGACGGTATTTTTCGAAAGGCTCTTCCAGTGTGACGCGGTAACCGCCGACCTCCATCGTGACTTCATAGACCGGGCGCTCGCCCGCGCGAACATAGGTGCGGCGACTGACGCGGCGCATTACCGGACGTTCCGTACACCGCTTGCCGATGACCTGCGCCTCGACGACGGGCATCGAATCGAAATCGGCACCGTAGTAATTGACATTAAGAAATGCAGCCGACAACAGCGAGCCGCCGGCCACGACAGCAGCCGCGAAAGCAATCCACACGCTCCCCCCGACAAGGCGACGCCACATACGCCGCAGCGGCAGGTAAAGCACAGCGGCCAGCAACGCAGACACAGCGAGCACCGCCGGAAGCGGAGCAAGCGTGTGCCGCGCTACGGTAAGCATCTGCACATCGACGGCAACCACCGCCAGGATCAGAACGACAAGAGCAAATTGGCCCGACAAAAGATTCTTCTTCATTTACTGCAACCGTATTTACGGATATTGACACAAATTTTTTAGTACATGACAAAAATTGAAATCATGCTGTTAAACAGTTAAATTTCAGGTAATTATATTTGTAAAAGTCCCTGAAAATTAGTAATTTAAAGGAAAAGTTTAGCCGCTTTTTCACATGAAAATTACTAATTCCAAGGACTCGGTCAAAGTTAACCAAATCCTCCCGATTATGCAAGAGCATTTTGAAAAATCGATGAATCTTGCCCGTATAAAACTTATGGCGCTGCTCATCCACGCACTTTGCGTGGTTCAGACCGTCAGTCTCCATAAGTTGGCTGCCGCCATGCCTGCGGATGCAAAAAGAGATTCCAATATGCGCCGTCTCCAGAGGTTTCTCTCCCAGTATGCGTTGAATCTCGATCTGATAGCACGGATGATATTCTCGCTGCTCCCCGTCAGGGATAAGCTGGTGCTCAGCATGGACAGGACAAACTGGAAGTTCGGTGACTTCAACATCAATATCCTCATGCTTGGAGTTACATATAAGGGAATAGCATTCCCTCTTATATTCAGTCTCATGCCCAAACGAGGCAACTCTAAATGGACTGAACGCAAAGAACTTGTGGAACGGTTCGGAAGACTGTTCGGATATGACTGTGTGGATTGTCTTGTCGCTGACCGGGAGTTCATCGGAAAGGAATGGATCGGATGGCTCAATTCCATGAGAATCCGTTACTATATCCGCATCCGGCAGAACTTCTGGATAGTCAATCCGAAATCCGGAGAAAGGATAAGGGCATGGCATCTCTTCAACAAAGTAAGACTTGGGGAAGAACTTATCTATGACAAACTTTATCTTTTGAAAGGAGAATACGTTTACCTCGCGGGCGCAAGACTCAAAAACAGCCGGGGTGTTCCGGAACTTCAGATTCTTGTATGCTTCAATCATCCTCAATACGCCATAGAGACGTATAAGGAGCGATGGCAGATCGAGACTCTCTTCCGGGCGATGAAATCGTCCGGATTCAATATCGAGGACACGCATCTGCGGGATATGGAACGTATCTCGCGGCTCGTAGCAATGGTCTGCGTGGCTTTGGTATGGGCGTATCTCGTTGGAGAACATAAAGATATAAATGTCAAGAAAATCAGAATGATGAACCATGGCTATCGCGCCAAATCATTGGTCAAGTATGGACTTGAAGAGATTGCAGATGTACTTAACCGACCTTGGCGAAACCCAGATTTCGATGTTTTCAAATTTTTGTCATGTAGTTAACACAAATTTAGTAATTTTGCACCGATTTTCCAAAGGAAACAAGCATCAAAAAACAAAGTCTGACAATCAAATCAAGAATATGAAAAAACTGATTTACACAATCGCTATTGCAGCGGCCGGCGCGTTCATGATTCCCTCGGTGCAGGCTCAGCTCAGCCTCGGACGTCTCGGCAACGCCGTGAAACAAGGCGTACAGGCCTTTACGCTAACCGACCGTCAGATGGCCGACTATGTCAAGGAATCGGTCGAATGGATGGACAACAACAACAAAGTGTCCGACGCCAACAGCGCCTACACCAAGCGCCTCAACCGCCTGACCGAAGGCCTGACCGAGGTCGAAGGCATACCTCTGAATTTCAAGGTCTACGAAGTTTCGGACATCAATGCATTCGCGTGTCCCGACGGCAGCGTCCGCGTGTTTTCGTCGCTGATGGATATAATGTCGGACGACGAACTGCTGGGCATCATCGGCCATGAGATAGGCCACGTAGCCAAGCATCACTCGCGCAAGGCATTCCAGAACGAACTCCTCACAGGCGCGCTCAAGGACGGCATCGCATCGACCGGCGGCGTAGCCGCCGCGCTGACCGACTCGCAGGTTGGCCAGCTGGGGCAGGCACTGATCGGCGCCAAATATTCTCAGAAACAGGAAAAGGAAGCCGACGACTACGGCTATGAATTCCTTGTAAGCCACGGCCGCAACCCCTGGGGCATGGTCATGGCGTTTGAGAAATTCCTCACACTCGAAGGCAACGGGGGCGCAGGATCGGCAAGCTATATTCAGAAAATGTTCTCGTCGCATCCCGACACAAAAGACCGCATCAAGCGCCTGACTAAACGCGCGGAAAAGGACGGAATAGCACGCCCGTAAAAGCTGGAGCCGCCCGTCAGAGAGACTTGTAAAGTTCGAGAGTAGCGTCGGCCACGCGATCCCAGTCGAAAGGCGACAGATCGTAGTGCCGGCGCTTCGGCATCTCGGTCTTGCGGCGGAGCGCAGCAGCCAGGGCGTCGGTATCGCCCAGGGGATAGAAGTCGTCGGGAGCAAGCATCGGCAGACGGTTGGGCTCGATGTCGCTCGCTATTATGTCAAGACCGTAGCTCATGGCTTCGAGCATGGCGATAGGCAGCCCTTCGTTGTACGACGGCAGCACGCTGAGCGCCGCGCCGC
>CAJJQT010000083.1 GCA_905193995.1 uncultured Porphyromonadaceae bacterium
CGCGCCGAAGTCGTAAGAGCCGGAGCGGCCAGGAATGGTGATCTTACGAGCTCGCTTTGGAGGAAGCAAGTAGTCATAAGCAATCACCATCAGGCCCCAGTCGTCTACGCTGTTATACCTGCCGAAGCTAAAGCTATCGCCGGTCATGTCGGTGCAAGCCCCCTTCTTCGGATTTCGCGCGCTGTTTCAGCGCCGATTTGCTTACCTACGCGGCGCGCGTCCTCTTCGGAGCCGTCGCCGTTATAGGTCACATAGACAATGATTCCGTTGTCGTTGGTAATGGTCTGCGAGTGGTTACCGCCGCCAGAACCGGAGTTTGCTGTGAGCGCGAGCTTACTGCTGAGTCCGCCGACTTCGGTCGCGACGGAGACATTCGCGTCATCGATCAGGTCTTGAAGCTGCGCGCGCATATCGTCGGTCAGCTCAGGCATGGCCTGATTGACACCCTTGCCGATTCCAGGAGGAATCCAGCGACCGACTTCCTTGGCGAACACCTTAGACGGCGACGAGATGCCGAGCGCAGACTTGATCGCGTTGAGCGCGCTGTTTGCGACGTTCTTTGCAGCCTGGACGAGCGTACCGACTGCGTTCGAGACGCCATTAGCGATACCCTCGATGATATTGCGGCCGAGGTCAAGCCAGTTGGTATTTGTGATCGTGTCCCAAACCTGGCTGACGAGATCGCTTGCGGCCTGCCCTAAGTTGGAAAACAGGCTCTTAATGCCCTCAATGATCTTTGTGAGAATTTCCGAGCCCTTCTTAAACCACTCGGTATTTGTGATCTTGTCGGTGATCTTCTTGACGAGATCACTTGCCGTTTGGCCGAGCGTTGTAAAAATGCTCTTAATGCCCTCGATGATTTTTGTAAGGACTTCAGCACCCTTCTGGAACCACTCTGTGTTTGTGATCTTGTCCCAAATCGTCGAGACGATCTTGCCCGCGGCCTCGAAGAGCGAGCCGATCAGGGAGAGAATACCCTTAACGAGCGACTCGAGAATCTGCGCGCCGAGTGCAAGCCAGTCGGTCTCAAAAATCGTGTCGACCAGAGCGTCCACGAGATCAAGCGCAGCATCGATCAAGTCGGGCAGCGCCTCGATTAGGCCTTCGGCAATCGCAAGGGTCAGCTCGATCGCAGCGTCGACCAGGAGCGGCAGATTGTCGAGCAAGCCCTGCGTGAGGGCGTTTAAGAGCGTGATCGCGCACTCGATAATCTGCGGCAGGTTATCAAGAATCGCGGTGACGAGATTCTCAATAATGACGGGGGCCGCCTCAATGATAACCGGCACCGCGGCAATCAGGCCTTCGACAAGGCCAGTCAGCAGCGCGAGCGCGGCGTCAATGAGGGCGCTGATATTTTCCGCGCTGAGGAGTCCTTCAACGAATTGCAGGACTGCCTCGACCGCGGCAGGAATCAGCGTGGGCGCCTCTTTCGCAAGGCTGTCCGCGAGAGCGGTGATGATCTCAAGGGCTGCGAGCGCCAGGTCTCCGAGAATGGAGCCGAGCCCGCTGACTAAAACCTTGCCGATCTCAATCGCGCTGTTTACGAGTGTCTTCTTGTTCTTGAGTAGGCCAGAGATAAGACTCTTAATGACCTTGACGCCAATGTCGATGAACTTCGGCAGCTCGCTTGTGATCTTGAGGAGAACCTCAGAGAGTACGTCGCCCGCGGCCGAGACAAGACCTTCCAGGCCATTCTCGTTGAGCGCCTCGGAGAGTTGCCCGACGAGCTCGGTTGCAAACTGGACCGTATCACGGAGCGGAGCCTGCAGGTTTTCATATACGCCGATGCCGAGCCCCTCAAGGGCCGACTTCATAATCGTAATATCGCCTTGCAGGTTATCGAGCTGCGTGTCAGCCATGTTCTGCATGGCGCCCGCGCTGTCGTCGATCGCAGTTGTCAGGTTATCGAACTCTTCGCCGCAGCCGGCGAGAAGAGCCTGCGCGGATTTCAGGTCGACCTTGTTGAAAATCTCGTTGAGGACCTTCGTCTTTTCGCCCTCAGTCATACCCGACAGCGCGGAGTCAAGATCGCGGAAGACCTCATTGAGCGGACGCATATTGCCGGCCGCGTCATAGACTTCCAGACCCAGGGCCGACATAGCATCCGCAGCTTTATCCGTAGGCGCGGACAAAGCGAGAATAACATTTCGTAAAGCCGTGCCGCCCTCGGCGCCCTTAATGCCTCGGTTTGCGAGGACACCGAGCGCTGCGTTCAGCTCAGTTGTGCCGCCGGCCAGGCTCTTCGCCGTGCCGCCGACAGTAAGAATCGCCTCGCCGAGCTGACCGACGCTGGTATTTGCCTTGCTGGCGGTTTTCGCCATCTTATCGCCGAACTCGGTCAGATTTGCGCTGCTTGCCTCGATACCGAGCGCGGCCATTGCGTCGGTCGCGAGATCGGAAGCGTAGGCGAGGTCAAGACCACCTGCGGCGGCCAGGTTCAGGACCGAAGGCAGAACGTCCGCGGAGGTTGCGGCGTCGTAGCCGGCCAGAGCCAGATAGTTTAGAGCATCAGCAGCCTCGGACGCGCTGAACGCAGTCGTTGCGCCTGCGTCTTTTGCGGCCTGAGACAGAAGCTCGAACTCTTCCGAGCCGTTGCGAATGTCCTCGACCGTGAGGCCCATTGTTGCGGCAACCTGCGACATACTGGACTCAAAACCGGAGCCAACCTTCACAGCGGCGGTGGCTACGCCGGCAACGGCGGTCGTAACAGCCGCAACCGCAGTCGTAACACCCTTTAGGGCGGTAGAGGCAATACTGCCAAGACCAGAGAGAGCGCTTTTGAATTTACTGGAATCGCCCTCAATGTCGATAATGACGGAGCCGTCATTTGCCATGTTTCCACCACCTTTTCAGTGGCGTCATCGGCAACTAAGGCAACTACTTGACGCGAATCTCGAATAATTTCTTACAATTTCGGCCCTTGCAGCGAACAAAAACGCCTGCGCACTTCGCGTCGGGCGCGAGGTACACAGGCATTTCATATCCACAAAAAGGGCACTTGAGCTTTACGCGCTCAGGCTTTTCCTTTTCCATAAACCTCCTTGAAACGATCGGCAACATATCTCTTGATCGCGGCGTCGCGCTCGCTGAGAGTCAACTTGTGATCGACTGCGCCGCGCTCGGGAATTGCGTACTTTGCGCGCCGAGTCTCAAACTGCTTTTTCTGCTTGGCGCTCATGCCTTCCGTGCTGCCGGTCCGGTAATAAACACGCTGCTTGAAGGGGGTATCGTCAGGAAGCCCGAGCATCAGCTCGCGGAAGGCCCACCAGTGAAGGTCCTCCTGCAAGAGGTCGATGCCATAGGCCTCGCGGAATGAGGTATAGAGCGCATCGGCGTCGATCTCAAAATCGTAGCTCCTGCGAGAGGGCTTGAGGTTTTGCTTGTCGCTTTCCTCCTTCTCGTGAGGCTTGCCGAGACAATAAAACCAGAGAGCTTGTTTGACTGCCTCGTCATACGGCTGCGGCCAGTTATCACCGAAGAACGTTGTCAAGACGTTCTCCGGTGTAAGCTGGTCGTCAAGAGCCAAAAGCTCAAACCGCATTCCGACGCGGAAGCTCGTATTGATGGGAACCTCACGACCGCCGACTTTTACCGCATACGGCAACGGGGTCGTTAGGAGATTCATGCTCCGTGTCTCTTATGCTTTGCGCGACGCTGCGCGCGATTGACCGGCGTGATCGGGGGCTTGGACGCGTAGGACGCAGCCACGCCGCGCAATGCGGTGTTGATCTCATCGGTGATATACTTGAACACGTCGCAGGCGTCCCAGAAGGTATAGCCTTCCTTCATGCCGAGAATCTGGTCGGACATGCCCTCGCCGAGAATCTCGTCGATCGCGTCCATCACAGAATCGCAAAGGTCGTCGAGCGTATGCTCCTTATTGTCGGAGTCCTTCGCGGCCTGAGACACGCGAAGCAGTTCCTTCGCGGCGTCCTGTACCTTCTTCTGAACCTCGTCGGTCAGAGGCACAACGCACTTAATCTGATCGCAGAAATTAAGCTCGACCTGGCGAGCGGAAAACTGAAACATTGCCATTTGTCAAATCCTCCTTCTTAAATTACGTCGCGGAGTAGGTGTACTCAGCGGGCGCGGCGTTGGACTTCTTGACGTCAATGTCGATGCTCGCGCTCTCGCCGGCGGAACCGCTGCCGTCAGAGTTAACGATGATGGACGCCTCGCCGGTTTCGCCCTTGCCGTTCAGCAAGCAGAAATAGACGTACTTGCGAATGACCGCGGAGCCAGTGCCGTACATGACGGCATGGGAGAGGGCAAAGTCCTGGAAGTCATCGCCGATATAGCGATCGCCGGAGACCTTAAAGGCTCTCTGGTTGCCGGTCTTCATGGTGGACTGACCGGCGCGGATATAGGTCTTGTCCTGCGTGATCGGGTTGAGGTTGGCGTCAAGGCCGGTCACGCCAAGCTGCGCGACCGCGTAGTCCTTAACCGTAGCGGAGCCGTCCGCGGAGCAATCGATCGCGAGGACAAAATCGTCGTTGGTGACGAAGCCCTCAAAAGTCGAACTCGGCGTATGGGTCGCCATCAGCTCGGAAAGTTTCATACGGTGCGATCTCCTTTCTGGAAATAAGTTAGTTTGAGTTGAAGCTGATACCGCGCCGTGCCGTGCTCGTCGACGACGAACGGGTACGCGGTGGAGCTGATCTCGATTGACCGGACCGTTCGGCCCGTGCCAATATCAGGGAATTGCCGGAGCTTGCTCTTGCGCTCAAGCCAAGCGGCGAGGCCCTCATAGAAGGCCTGGTTATCTACGTTCTGCACGATATTATCGCTGTAAAACTCTCGACTTGATACGCAAAAGAGGAACTGCCGAATAGAGCTGCCGTCAAGATAGCGCTTGACGATCTCCGTTGTCGGCACGGTATCGACCGAATAGCTCTTCGCAGCCTCCGGCAAAAAATCAACGCTGAGCCGGCCGTCAGCCAGTCCCTCGTAGGTTTTTAGCCAAGCGCGAACGCCATCAATGATCGTCATTTTGCTCTACCTCCTACATAAGCGGCGAAGTCTCTCTTGAGATCGCCCCCACGGTCTGCAAGCATACGCTTATCCCATTCTTTACCTCGCATCGGCGCGCCGTGGTAGTTGAGCGCTCGGCCTGAATAGCTCTTTGGCGCTCGACCTACCATAGCGAGGCCGACATAAACATAATGGGCGTACGGCCCTGGATAGGTGACTTTGCTGCCGTCAGGGGCGATCTGCTTTTGATTCTTCAAATGCGCTCCTGCGCCCGCGCTCATAGGAACGTACGGGTCGCAGTATTTCGCGACCGAAGTCGCGAGATATTTTCGCGCCTTGTTATCACTGCCGAGACCGTGCTTGGCAAGAATCTTACTCGGCGTGATGTTGACGCTTTTGATCTTGATTCCGAAACTCATACGCCGCTCACCGCCACATGCGGAAGAGTCCCGCGCCGGTTGTCGGCGACCGCGGTGATCTGGAAATAAGTCGAGCCTTTGAGGTCTGCCGGCTTGAGTACCCCTGAAATTTCCCCCTTGACCAGGTAGTCAAGTTTTTCAGGCAAGCAAGACGGAAGAACAGCCTCCGGGATTCGGACCTTATAAACGTTAACCGCTTTCGCGCCGTCAGCCGTGACCGCCGTTTCTGTCTTCGCATACCAACTGACACCCTGAATGGGGTAGCAAACATACAAGTCAGAATCGGCGGTCTTGACGGGGTGAACGAGCGTCACGAGCTCAGTGCAGGCGAGGAAGTCTTTCATCGGCGGCCCCTCCCGCGGAACAGGAGACCCGTAGGAGCGAGGTAGAGCCGAATTGCATTGCTCAATCGGCCCTGCGCCGTTCCTGCGTTCTTCGACGCGCCTGCACTCGAAGCGCTGCCCGTCACATAGGTTCGCGAGATGCCGTCATTCGTCTCAGACGAAACAGGACCGCCGGACTCCTCGATATTTGCCTGGTCGGCGTACGCGCAAACGGCTGACATAACCGCTGTGCGTACGGACTCCGCCAGACGGGCCCAGCAAGCGCTGAGCCTATACTCAGTCATGGCGTCCGCAAAGAGGAACGCCTGAGACGCGAGCCGGTTGAAGGTATCTTCGTCCAGCTCGCCGCCGTAAGTGGTCTTATACCACTCGTAGCTGACAACGACCACTTACCGCACCGCCTTTCTTACTGCAGCTTGGCAGTGGCGATGAACAGGCCTGCGGGATTCGGCAGAACGGGCACGAACAGGCCAGACGCCTTAGACCAGACAGCCGTGGGGTCGGGCTCGGTCCACTGGGTCAGGGTGACGAACTGCTCGGCGCTCTTCACGGTCCAGGGGCCGAGCTGCTCCTCTTCCGGAGTCACGCCCCACAGGCCAACGCCGAAGTTCTGCAGGCCGTTGTAGGAAGCCAGGAAGGAGACCTTGCTCTTGCCCCAGAAGCGCTGGGTCGTCAGCTTGCCGTCTTTGCCCTCGACGTTGTAGCGCAAGTCGTTCGTACGAATCTCGGTAATACCGAAGAGCTCGTTGAACAGACCGACGAGCTGCGTACGAGAGACCATAGCGCCAGCACCGGCGCCGCCGTAGATGGCCTTGGAGATCCCCTTGTTGGTCAGCATCTTAGAGAGTACGGAACCGGACAGAACCATACCAGAGATGGTGAAGCCCTTGTCGCGAGCGGTCTCGACGATCTCTTCGATCTGCGCGAGAACGTTCTTGTCAGGCGTGGAAACGTCAATGTCGAAGCCGGTGTTACCGTTCGGCACACCGAAGTCAACAGAGAAGTTCAGGCCATTTTCCTTGATGGTCATCTTGCCAGTGGACAGGACTTCCATCTTGGCGACCTCGGTACGGCAGCGAACGCCTTCGGCCAGACGAGCCCAGTCGTCATAAACAAAGTCGATCAGCGCGCTGTCATTGAACGCGCCGTTCTCGAGCACCTGACGCAGGGACTCAGTCTGGTTGATCTTCTCCTTGATGAAGAGCTTTTCAACCGTCACGCGCTCCAGCGCGGGGCGAGAACCGATGTGCGCCTCAGTGTCGAGGCCGTGAACCAGGGCCATAGTGGGAAGCTGAGAACCGGCTGCAAGGCGCAGGTACTCAGCTTTGAAGTTCTGAGTCTTACGATCGGGGAAGATCGTGTCGCCGATGTAGTTCGGGCGAGGAATCAGGAAGTTCTGGCTGAAGTCAAGCTGTTCAGCCTGGGACAGCATTCTCAGAATATCGGGCATGTGTTATATCCTCCTTACTTAGATTAGGCCTCGAAGACGGGGTAGACCTTGACGTCCGCGCCCGCGATCGTAACCGTGTCAACGGCATTGCCGCCAGAGCTCAGGGCCCAGCCGATCTGAGACTTGGAGCTCTTCGTCAGCGGATAGCTCTTGGAGAGCTGGACGATCTCGCCGTCAGCGTACATGGTCGCATCGACGGGAACGTCACCCGTGCCGCCGTCCTTCTCGTAGGTGACGGAATAGCCGCGGACAGTCGCATTCGCGCCGACGAAGACGATGTTCTTGAGCGCGGTCTGCGCGGCGCTTGCTGCGTTCACGCGGTCGCTAATCACGCGGCCCGCGACCATGACGGAGCCGATCGCGTCGCCGTCAGTAACATCGACGTCCTGGAACACAATGCCGGTCGCGGCGCTCGTATTCGCGGGGAACACGGTACCGGCAAACACGGTCTTGCGGTCGCCGTCAGTCTGGCCCATGCTCTGAGGAATCTGCGCGGTCTTGGTGACGAGACCGACTTCGCTATCCAGGAAATTAGGAATCGCGGTGCCGATCTCAGTTTTCAGAATAGACATGAATGGAATCCTCCTTATTTAGTGTTGGTGTTCTCTGCGGGGGTAGAAACAGATCCGAACTTCGCGGCGGCTGCTCTCGCGGCCTGCGCGGCTCTGCTCATGGTCGCAGGACCTCCGTTTC
>CAJJQT010000084.1 GCA_905193995.1 uncultured Porphyromonadaceae bacterium
CATTCGGATGCTGGCCCCGCGCAGTCTTTGACAGGATTGGTCTGTTTGACCCGGATTTGATCCGCAATCAAGACGACGAGTTTAACGGCAGACTGATAAAGAGCGGCGGTAAAATTTATCTTTTACCACACGTAAAGATAAAATACTTCGCTCGCGACAAGATTTCCAAAACGGCCAAAATGTTTTATCAGTATGGTTTGTTCAAGCCGCTTGTCAATAAAAAGCTGGGGACGCCTGCAACTGTCCGTCAGTTCATACCTTTGGCCCTTGTTTTAGGAATAGTCTTCGGCTTAATAATTTCTTTACTTTGGAAACCCTTTTGGATCCCGTATCTCGCCGGAATCCTTCTCTATATCGGGCTTGGCATATTCTTTTCTTTAAAATCAAGTCATAATCTTAAACAGATTTTTATTCAGACATGGACTTATATTGTCGTGCACATAAGTTATGGGGTAGGATATATTGTCGGAATATGGAAAATATTAACAAATAGATCATTTAATGCTAAAATCAATCGTTGAGGTATTATGAATACTAAGCGGATTATACCTTTTTCGCCGCCGGATATGACGGAAGCGGAAGTGATGGAAGTGGCAGAGGCCATGAAGTCGGGATGGATAACTACCGGACCGAAGACCAAGGAGTTTGAAAACCTGATCTCGATGTGCTGTCAGACGGCCCGCTACGACGCCGAGGGCAAGCCTGTGCACAAGACTGCTTGTCTGAATTCGGCGACGGCGTGCATGGAGATGGCTCTGCGCGTGCTCGGCATCGGCGAGGGCGACGAGGTGATCGTACCGGCTTACACTTATACGGCGACGGCAAGCGCAGTCTGCCACGTCGGCGCACGTCCGGTGCTGGTCGACTGCGCCCCGGACTCGTTCGAAATGGATTACGATAAACTTGCCGACGCTATTACGGAACGAACCAAGGCTGTGATGCCCGTCGATCTGGGCGGTATCGTTGCCGACTACGACAAGGTCTTCGCGGCCGTCGAGAACCGGAAGCATCTTTTCCGGGCTGCAAATGACATTCAGAAGGCTTATGGCCGCTGCATCGTCATCGCGGATGCGGCACATGCGTTCGGCGCGATGTGGCACGGCAAGATGTGCGGCGAGATAGCGGATTTTACGTCGTTTTCGTTCCATGCTGTCAAGAATCTGACTACGGCCGAGGGAGGCGCGCTGACGTGGCGCTCGCAAGAGGGTGTCGACGACGAGGCCGTATACAAGCAGCTGCAGCTGCTTTCGCTTCACGGTCAGAACAAGGACGCGCTCGCCAAAACGAAGCTCGGAGCATGGGAATATGACATAATAGGCACGTGGTACAAATGCAATATGACCGATATCATGGCGGGCATAGGCCTGGCGCAACTAAAGCGCTATCCCGAGATGCTGCGCCGCCGCCGTCAGCTTATAGAGCGGTACAATGTGGCTCTCGAGCCCCTGGGCGTCAAAGTTCTGACGCACTATAGCAACGAGCACTCCTCCAGCGGACACCTTTACCTCACCCGTATCCCGGATATCACCGTGGATCAGCGCAACGACATCATCGTCAGAATGGCCGAGCGCGGGATTGCAACGAACGTACACTACAAACCGCTGCCCATGATGACGGCCTACAAGGCATTGGGCTATGACATCAAGGACTATCCGAACGCCTACGAGCAGTATCAGAACGAGATAACCCTGCCGCTGCACACACGTCTGACCGATGAGGACGTCGAATACATCCTCGACAACTACACTGACATAATCTCGAAACTTTGAAGCGTACATTCGATATTGTCGCCAGCGGGCTGGGGCTTATTATCCTCAGCCCCGTCTTCATCATTCTGGCTGTCTGGATCAAGGCCGATTCGCGCGGACCGGTGTTCTACCGCCAGGTTCGTGTCGGTCGCAAAAACCGCGATTTCCGTCTGTTCAAATTCCGATCGATGCGCCCCGACAGCGACAAGCTCGGACTCATCACCGTCGGAGGCCACGACCCGCGCGTGACACGGTCGGGTTATTACATACGCAAATACAAGCTTGATGAGCTCCCGCAGCTGATCAATGTATTCATAGGCGACATGAGCCTTGTCGGCCCGCGGCCGGAGGTACGTAAATATGTCGACATGTACACACCGGAGCAGATGCGTGTGTTGTCCGTCAGGCCCGGTATCACATCGCTGGCGTCCATACGGTACCGGAACGAGAACGATATACTGGCCGCCGCCGCCGATCCCGACCGCGCATACATCGAGCGTGTGATGCCCGACAAGATCGCCATTGACCTTGAATACGTCGAGCGCGCAACGCTCTGGAACGACATCAAGCTAATATTCTCCACTTTCCGGGAGATTATCGTCAAATAACCATAAAGCTGTTTTTGAACGTTCAGGAGGGGCGCGCGGGCGGCCCTCTTTTTGTTCAGGGGAGCTGGAAGTCGAGGGAAAGGCTGGCGGTGAATTTGACGAAGTGGCCCTGGTAGTGGCCGGACTCGACGGGGATGTAGCTGTCGGGGTAATCGGGCGAGGGAATATGGCTGTAGGTGGGCATGCGCCGGCCGAAGAGGGTGATGCCGAGGCCGAAGTTTACGGCGGTCTTGCGGCCCCAGTTGAAGCGGTAGCCGACCATGGGCGAGAAGTAGATGCCGCCGTGGTCGGAGAGGTTGGCTCCGAGCCGAACGGAAAGGTAGGGGGTGAAGCGTCCCCAGCGGGCGTCGAGGCGCGATTCGGCGAAAACGGGGACGATGAAGCGTGGCTCACCGTCGTTGTTGTGGTATTTTTTCCAGTCGAGATTGATCTGGAAGCCGGCTCCGCCGCCGACGTAGAGCCAGCTGTTGAGCTGATAGCCGTGGGATGTGGTGAATCCTGTAAAGATGCGCGACGATCCGGGATCGCCGCCGATGAAGCCGAGGTTGAGGTCGAGATAGTTGCTCCAGTCGATGAAGCCGCGGTAGCCGCGTTCGGGCTGACGCGCGAACGCCGAGGCTGCGCCGAAGCAGAGAAGTATGATGATAATGAAACGTTTCATGTCACAAATTTAGGCAAATCCAAGCAGACGGGCAATAACGGCAGTCGCTTTAACTATTTTTAAAAACCTACGCTATGTGGCTGCGGCTACGCTGTAGGCCTTGCGGTGAGCTATGACTGACTGCATGTGGGTGAGGGCCCACTCGGTGAGCTGCATGATGAGGGGGATGAGGGAGCGGCCGGTCTCGGTAAGCGAGTATTCGACCTTTGGGGGAACCTGTGCATAAACCTTGCGGGCAATGAGGCCGTCGGCCTCGAGTGTGCGGAGGGTCGACGACAGGACGCGGGTAGATATGTCGGGAATCTTGCGGCCAAGTTCGTTGAAGCGCACGACGCCTTCGGCATTGATGATCAACAGGACAAGGAGCGACCATTTGTCGCCGAAACGTGCGACGACGTTGCGTATGGGGCAAATCTCGATTATCGAATTCTTTTCTGCTGATTTTTTCATATCTTATGCTTTACTTTGCAAAGTTACTGACAAAAATGCGGATACACAAGCATCCGATTTTTTTGAAAAAAATAGCCGAGGTAAAGTTCTGTCGACCAGCAAAAGTGACAGAAAGGTTACTATAGGCTGAATAAGTAAGTTCTTGACAGGCGGAGATTTGTGTTGTAATTTTGCATTACGAAACATCATAAACAATATTAGATATGAAACAGATTCAGAAACTCACGGCCGGCGCGAACTACAGCGCCGCCAATTTCGGCAAACTCGCTGACGTAAAAGACTACGTTCTCGAACTCGGCCCTGAAATAAAAATCCCCGGGAAAGTGTTCGGCGGACAGGCCGTCGGCGCTACCGGCGGCGAATTCTCACTGCAGGTGTTCGCTCCCGGGCAGGAAACGGGCTTTCTGCACACCCATAAGAACCATGAGGAGCTATACTTCTTTCTCTCGGGTAAGGGCGAATTCCAGGTCGACGGCACAGTGTTCCCGATCGAGGAAAGCAGCGTGGTGCGCGTGGCGCCCGACGGCAAGCGCTCTGTGCGCAACAACGGCAGTGAACCGCTGGTGATGCTGTGCGTACAATACCGCGGCAACACCTTCACGGCCGAAGATGCCGCCGACGGCAACATTCTCGCCGAGCCCGTGAAGTGGTGATCCGATGGCTTTATGACAGGTAATGAGGCCGCGCCGTTTTTTTCGGCGCGGCCTCATTACAATATAAAAAACGGCCAAGGGGATGTATATGAAACTTTTTTTGTAACTTTACGCTGTCAAACAAACGCAGGGTGCAGATATACGGCCGTCCTTCGGCCTGCAAATTATTCTTTAGTATTTTCAGTCCAATGTCCTCGCAGTTCAATTCATATATCGATAATATCGACACCGGATTCTGGCAGAATCTTTGCAAAAGCCGGGGTCAGCTGCGTCGTTACGACAAGGGCGAGGAATTCATCACAGCAGGAACCGTGGGGCGATATTTCGGCTATGTCAAATCAGGCGCGTTGAAATACGAATGCTATTCGACGGACGGGACACCCCATGTGGTCGGACTCGAGTTTGCGGGACATTTTGTCTGCGATTTTCCCGGATCGCTCTATCAGCTGAAGTCGCGGTGCTCGATCATAGCCACCGTACCCTGCGAGATCTACTGTCTGGCGTCGACCGAAATAGCGGAGTTGATGCGGACAGATGACGCGGTACGTGAAGTGGTAGAGGCCACTGTCCGCGAAGTATTTTATACTCTCTACGACAGACACGTCGACCTATACTGCAAATCGCCGCAGCAACGATACGACGAACTGCTCAGCCACGACCCGAACCTGTTCCGATTATTCTCGCTCAGAGACATCGCTTCGCTGCTTGACATCACTCCCACTCACCTGAGCCGGCTGCGCAAGAAATAAAAAATTACCCGCGAGCGCTACTTTTCAACATTTGTTGAGAGCAGTTACATATGATTTGACTAATTTCGCGGCAAATAATCACATTTGCAGCGCATTTATGAAAAAGTACATTGCGATACCGGTCGTTTCACTGTTCCCGATAATTATGTCCGCGCAAAACGCCGAGACTGATTCCATCCGAACAGAGAATCTCAACGAGGTCGTCGTTGAGGCCCGGATGCAGACCACATCGGCAACGGTCTCGACCTATATTCCCACATCGCGCCAGAAGAACACGTCCCAGACGGGCACGGACCTGATCGACCAAATGGGTATACCTCAGCTTAAGGTGACACTCGGAAGCAATATCGAGACAAATTCAGGCAAACCCGTCGCAGTGTATATCGACTTTATCCCGGCTTCGGAGAATGATCTGAAAGCCATGCGCATGTCGGATGTCAGAAAAGTGGAGTATTATGAATATCCGTCGGATCCGCGTCTGCAGGGCAACCCATATGTAGTCAACTACATCATGGCCAAATATGAGTACGGAGGCTATGTAAAAGGATTCGACCATACAAATCTGCTGAGCTATTCCGAGCAATTGCTCGGCAATGTAAGACTGCAGTACAGAAAGATGACATACGACCTCATGGGATATGGCTGGGGAATGACAAATGACCACTACGGCTCCGAACTGACCGAGACATACAGACTACCTCAGACGGACGGCACGGTGAAGGTGTTCGACAGATATTCCAACACAACATCTTCAAAAGAAAGACGTCAGCAATACTTTGCGGCCTTCAAGGCCACTTACAATTCCGACAAGATACAGGCTGCGACGCAGATAAACGGCAGCATAAACCGCAAGCCTCATTCCGACCGCAACGGTGAAGTCGTCTATTCGCCGGCCGACTATCCCTCGACAGTATATACGTCAGCCTTAAACAATACGTCAAAATTCCTCTCATACAACGGCTATTATTTCATCGCGCTACCCAAAGGCAACTCAATAGCTTTCACGCCCTCATACACGTATTCGCATACCGAACAAAATTCATCATATACAGAGAACGGATATGCCCCGATACTGAACGGCGCCACTGACAATACAAATCAATTCAAAAGCGATCTAAAATTCAATCACGACTTCGGCAGATACGGCAATCTGCTCGGATTCGTGCGTGGGGCATACGAATACAACCGCACCCGATACCGCGGCACTGCCAATTCTTTAGACAAAGCAAAGTCGTCACGCTTCGGTGTCGGAGCAAATTACAACATAACTGTCGGGAATTTTTACGGAACCACAGGATTCGGATGGGACTGGGACCGACTGCAATTCGGCGATATGATCGACCGGCCGTCCTCTCCGTGGTTCGACCTGTCGTTACAGTATGGATTCAGGGAAAAGCATTCAGTCTCCACCACCTTCCATTACAGTTCATGGCAGCCATCCCCGAGCTATAAGAGCGAAAATATAATCCAGTCGACGCCACTGATGAGCTATACCGGCAACCCCAACCTTGTACCGTCCAAAAGCTATGACATTGATCTAAGATATACGTGGCTTCCTAACAACGATTACAGCTTCAGTGCCTTTGCATGGGCATGGATCGTCGGCAACAGATATGCTTACGACTATGAGGCGACATCCACGGGTGTACTACGGACAATCAAGCAGCCGATGGGGAACTTTGCGCAGGGAAAATACGGCATAAGCGGAACTTTGCGATTCTTTGACAGAAAACTCATGCTTACGGGACAGGTCGGACAAGTACTGAACTATAACGGGTACCCGTATAGTGTCAATCATTCATACATTGACTGGTATGCAAGGGTGCGGTATTATATCGGAAACTGGAACTTCACAGCCACCTACATATCCGACAACGGGAGCGCGGACGGATGCATGAACGGTATATGGAACTATGGTAAAAGCGACTGGTACCTCACGGTCGGATGGTCTGATTCGGACTGGAATATCAGAGCCGATATTATTAATTTCTCGCGATGGAACTGGCGCAGCGACAGGCAGAAAATGCGCAGCAAATATTATGATACCACAGAAATTATGCTCAACGGACAAAGCCACGCACTGATACAATTGTCTGCAACATATACCTTCGGTTTCGGCAAAAAAGTCAGCAGCGACAACGAACCCGGCGTGTCAGGGGCTGCCTCGTCGGGAATATTACAATAGGCCGCAGCCCATTGCAACGTGCTTCGCGGAGCAACATGATGGTCTGCAGCCGAAATTTTGGCAAAAGAAAAGGGATATTGTGCAAGCTTAGGAAAAGGAATTTTTGCTAACTTCGCGTTATTAAAGTATTATGAATATGGAACGACCTTATATAATATGCCATATGGTCGAGTCGATCGACGGCCGCATAGACTGCGGCATGGTCGACAAGATCAGCGGCGACGAGTACTACACGACCCTCGCATCGCTCCGGTGCCCGGCATCGATCGAAGGGCGCGTGACTATGGAACATTACTATGCCCTGCCCGAGCGGTTCGCGGCAAAGGACTGCACTCCAGCGGGCAAGCCTGCCGTCAACAGGACGACCGGAAGGCATGACTTCCACATTTGCCCCGACACACACGGAACGCTGCAGTGGGAAAGCGCCTCTATGGACGACGGGCGCCCCCTGTTGATCCTGACTTCGGAATGTGCTCCGAAAGAATACCTCGACTATCTGCAAGAGAAAGGCATATCGTATATCGCCGCGGGTAAGGAAGCCATCGACCTGCCCGAAGCCATGAAAGTGCTCCGCAAGGAATTCGGAGTGGAACGGCTTGCCGTCTTATGCGGTGGCACGATCAACGGCGGCTTTCTGGAGGCCGGGCTGATCGATGAGGTGAGCCTGCTGCTTGCGCCCGGTATCGATGGCCGCGACGGCTGGCGCGCCATGTTCGACGGCATCAGCGACCAGAAGAAAGCGCCGACAAAACTCGCGCTGCAGAGCGTGGAACACCTCGACAACGATGTACTGTGGATAAAA
>CAJJQT010000085.1 GCA_905193995.1 uncultured Porphyromonadaceae bacterium
TAGCCGTAGTCGGCGTCGGCCATTTCGCCGGGGCCGTTGACGATGCAGCCCATCACGCCGATTTTAAGCGTTTTCTGGCCCTTTGTGGCCTCCTTCACCTGCGCCAGAGTAGACTGCAGGTCGAACAGCGTGCGCCCGCACCCCGGGCATGCGATGTATTCGGTGCGTGTGATGCGCCGCCGCGTGGCCTGCAGTATGCCTAAGGCCAGGCGCGAGCGCTCCTCGGCCGTCAGCGCGGGGGTTTCCACGGCCACATAGTCCAGCGGCCGCTCAAGCAACACACTGCCCAGGTCGACCGACGCCGCCACCGTCACCTGCTCGGCCGACATCGTGGCCGGATAAGCCACTGTCAGCGCCACCGGCCCCGCCGGAGCCCCGTCGAGCTCCATGCGGGCCACGCCCAGCGCGTTCGGATGCTCGGCGCGGATCGCCGTCACACCCTCGGGCACCGCCTCCACGTCATACCCCACTACCAGCGGCATATTGGTCTTATTAGTCCGGGTAGTCTTATTAGTCCGGGTAGTCTTATTAGTCCGATTAGTCCTCTCGGCCGGGAGCTCCCGCTGCGCGCGGCTCGCGATGTGCTCCACCAGCATCCGCGCTACCGGTATCTCACACACCGGATCTTCGCTGAGCGACACGCGGATCGTGTCGCCGATGCCGTCGGCCAGCAGGCTGCCGATACCGACAGCCGATTTCACGCGCGCGTCCTCGCCGTCGCCGGCCTCCGTCACCCCCAGGTGCAGCGGATACGCCATATCCTCGGCCTCCATGGCCCTGACGAGCAGGCGCACCGTCTGCGTCATCACCACCACGTTCGAGGCCTTGATCGAGATCACCACACGGTCGAAGCCCTCCGAGCGGCAGATCCGCAGGAATTCCATCGCGCTCTCCACCATGCCCGCCGGCGTGTCGCCGTAGCGGCTCATGATGCGGTCGCTCAGCGACCCGTGGTTCACGCCGATGCGCAGCGACGTGCCCCGCTCGCGGCAGATGTCGAGCAGCGGCACCAGCTTGGCGCGGATGCGCCCGATCTCGGCCGCGTACTCTTCATCGGTGTACTCGAGCTTGACGAACGTGCGCCCCGGATCGACGAAGTTGCCCGGATTGATGCGCACCTTCTCCACATGCCGAGCCGCCGCGAAGGCGGCCTCGGGGTTGAAGTGTATGTCGGCCACCAGCGGCGTATCCACGCCCGCGGCGCGCACCTCGCGGTGTATGTTGGCCAGGTTTTCGGCGTGCTTGGGCGTCTGCGCCGTCAGCCTCACTATGTCGGCGCCGGCTTCGGCCAGGCGCAGACACTGTTCGGCCGACGCCGCCGTGTCCATCGTCGGCGTATTGGTCATCGACTGCAGGGCTATGGGATGGCCGCCCCCGACGGTCACGCTGCCGATGGCGACCGCTATTGTCGGCCGCCGGCTGTAGTTGTATCGGCTCATCAGTTGGTCTTGTATTTATAGTCCGTGATTTCGGCCAGCGACGCGTTGGCCTTCATGATCTTGTCGCCCAGGCGCGACGTCCAGTCGGCATAGTTCCGTGCCAGCGCGGGATCACTCAGCCCCAGGATGCGCACCGCCAGCACGCCGGCGTTCAGCCCCGCGTTGATACCCACGGTGGCCGTCGGTATGCCCGGCGGCATCATCACGATCGACAGCAGCGCGTCCTGGCCGTGAAGGGTCGAGTCGATCGGCAGCCCGATCACCGGCAGAGGCGTCAGCGCAGCGATCACGCCCGGCAGCGCCGCTGCCATGCCAGCCGCCGCTATTATCACCTTGATGCCGCGGTCCGCTGCCCCCAGGGCGAACTCCTCGACCTGCCGGGGAGTACGGTGCGCGCTCAGCGCGTTCATCTCGAACGGCACGCCCATTTCCTCCAGGAAGTCGGCGGCCTTTTTTACTATAGGCAGATCGCTCGTGCTGCCCATTATTATACTTACGACTGCTTGCATCAGCTATACTATTAACTTATTATACTTATTCGACTTATTAGTCCAATTAGACTAATTAGTCCAATTAGACCAATTAGACCAATTGCTCAGATACTCATGATTCCGAACACGCAGCCGAAGCCCAGCGCCAGCCCCGCAAGCACCTGCGCCAGGTCGTGCCGTCCGAGCATCAGGCGCGCCGTGCCCACCAGCCCGGCCACCACCGTTACAACGCTCAGCACAGCCATCGCGTTGATGTCGGCCAGACCGTATGCCACACACCAGGCCGTCATGCCCAGGAAGCCGCCCGCCGCCGTAGCGTGGGCGCTGATTTTCCATACTCCCGTGATCGCCGTGGCGAGCACTATAGCCGCCATCGCGCCTAAAAAGAAGCTGCAGAGCCACCCCGGAGCCCCGAACGCGCGCATCTGAAGCCACGCGCCGAAGTAGCACACCGCCGCGACGGCCATCGGCAGCAGCCGCTGGCTGCGGTTGCTGATCGCCGTGTCGCTCACACGCCCGGTCCGGCGCAGCAGCGTTATCACCGCGAACGGGATCGCACCGGTGATCAGCGCCACCGCCAGCGTCGCCATCAGGCGGTTGTCGGCCGGCAGCGTCCGCATGTCGGTGCACCACAGCGCCACCACCATGGCGAACGTCGGAACCACCAGCGGCGAGAAGATGTCGCTCACCAGCTGCGCCCACATCGGCTTGTGGCTTATTTCGGGCTTCCCGACAGGGGCGCACGCGGCTGTCGGCTCCGTATTCTCTGTTTCTGACATAGTTCCGGCTGTTTATGCGGTCTTGCGGCGGAACGAATCCTTGATCGTGTCGACCACGTTGATGATGTAGTCGCCCGTCCGTTCCAGGTCGCTGATGATGTCCATGAAGTAGATGCCGGCCTGGTATTCGTACTTGCCGGCGTTGATATTCTCGAGATTGGCCGTGCGGTAGGTGTTGCGCAGGTTGTTGATCTCGCGTTCCTTGTTGTACGAGTCGATCAGAGGCCGTTCCGTCACGTTCTCCAGATCCTTAAGCTCGGCGAGCATCATCGTCATGGCCTGGTCCACGTAGCGGTACATCGTGTCGATGTTCTCGTACAGCTCGGGCGTAAACTGAGCGTTGCTCTCTATCTTGCGGTTGAGGATCTTGCCTACACCCAGGCAGCAGTCGGCTATCGATTCGATCTCGCCGACGATGCCCAGCATGGCCGCGATGCGGTGCTTGCCTTCGTTCGACAGGCGACCCTCCGCGCAGCGGTTCAGATACCGCGCTATCTCCAGCTCCATGCGGTCCGATATGTCCTCGTACTTCTCGAGCCGCGAATACAGCCGGTTGAAGTCCTCGCTCTTCTCCTTGGTGTGGATCAGGTCGTGCGCCATACCTATCATGCGGTTCACGCGCTCGGCATAGACGCTCATCTCCTTCTCCGCCTGAGCTATGTTCAGTTCCGACGCGTTCAGCAGACCGCGCGATATGAACTTGAGGGTGAATTCCTCCTCGTCGCGCTTCTTCGACGGCACCAGCCATTCCACTATCTTCACATACACGTTCGTGAGCCAGATCATGACCATCACGTTCACGATGTTGAATGTCGTGTGGAAGATCGACAGGCCGAACGACACGCTCATCTGCATCTCGCCCACCTGGCGCATCACATCGTGACCCGCCGGAAGCGAATTGTCGAACAGATGGTTGTACAGATCGGGCTGCGTCTGCTCCAGCGTGTTCACGAACCCGTACAGAGCCTCGGGGTTGCCCTGGCCGATCAGCTCCGTCAGCCACGAGTTGAACGACGCGAACGGCACGAAGATGCAGATACACCAGATCGTGCCCAGGAAGTTGAACAGCAGGTGCCCCATCGCCGTGCGCTTCGCAGCCACGTTGCCGCTCATCGACGCCAGCAGTGGCGTGATACACGTACCGATGTTCGACCCTAAGATCACGGCGCACGCCAGGTCGTACGTGATCCAGCCCTTCGAGCACATGATCAGCACGATGGCGAACGTCGCCGCCGACGACTGGATGATAGCCGTCACTACCATGCCCACGAGCATGAAGATCACGATCGACAGCAGACCCATCGATGCGTAGTTCTTAAGCGCCTCGAACATCTCGGGATTCGACTGAAGGTCCGGCACATAGTCGCTGATCATGTTAAGGCCCATGAACAGGAACGCGAAGCCTATCAGGAATTCGCCGATGCTCTTGGCCTTGCTCTTGTTCGTGAACAGAAGCACCACCGCCAGGCCGATCAGCGGCAGTACCACCACCGACACGTCGACCTTGAAGCCGAACAGCGCTATGATCCACGCCGTGAACGTCGTGCCGACATTGGCGCCGAAGATCACGGCCATCGACTGCGCCAGCGTCATCAGACCTGCATTTACGAAACTTACAACCATCACCGTCGACGCCGACGAGCTCTGGATCAGCGCCGTGATCGCGCAGCCTGTGAGCAGTCCTGTGAATCTGTTGCGGGTCATGGCCGACAGAATGTTGCGCAGACGGTCGCCCGCCGCCTTCTGCAAGCCTTCACTCATTACTTTCATGCCGTAGAGGAACAGACCCACGGCACCCAATAGACCTAAAAAGTCAAGTATACTGTAATCCATAAATGTCGGTGGCTTACCTATGGTTGAAGTCGCCGCGCAAAATTAATAATTATTTATCATTTTCGCCCCACATTTCCCCAAATATTTCACGGAAAGCATGGAAAGCAGGCTTTCCAGCCTGCGCCCTGCGCCGCGCAAAAAAAGCTGCGCGGAGCGATGCCCCGCGCAGCCAATTATGCATTATGCATTCTCAATTGCGCATTGCGCATTCATCATTTCACGACAACCTTCGTAGCCGTCTGGCCGGTCACTTTCACGTAGACGCCCGGTACGAGGCTTTCGGCCGGTACCTTCACGCCCTGCAGGTTATAGTATACCGATACGCCGTCGGCTGCCTCCTCGGCATCGATAGACTCGATCGAGGTCTTGCCCTTGAAGTAGTACTTCGAGGCGGCTGCCGTCACTGCCACAGGTGCGGCGTCGGGCAGCGAGTACACGTGCAGGCCGCTGCCGCGCAGATAGGCCAGCAGGTTGCCGGCTGCGTCGAAGTGCAGCTGGCTCCAGTCGTGGTTCACAACCGGGAACGTGTACTTGAACGTCAGCTGAGGCTCGTCGTTCACCCACTTCACGTCGTAGATGGCGATCTTGCCGGTCATGGCGGCGGCAAACGTCTTGCCGTCCTTCGAGATGGCGATGCCTGCCGTGTTGTTGTCGATCGTGGGCTGCAGAGCTTCGTCGCCCGAAGTCATCGAGCAGTGGTGGTCGCCAAGTACGTCAGCGATGTAAGCGAAGCACGGTACGCTGGGCTGGTTGTTGCCTGCGCCGCGCACCTGGCTTACGAATACGCCCTTGCCGTAGGTCTGGACGTCAACGTTGGTGTTGGCGAGCATGCTCTTGTAGCCGAGCACTACGGGAGCCTCGGTGATCTGCCACGGGCCGCTCATGTGCTGCTTGACGAGCGAGTTCTCTGTCGAGCCGCCGCCGTTGCCGCCTTCGTGGTCCTCCGAGAAGCTGATGACCCACTTGTCGGTGCCGTCGCTGATGAAGTCGATGCCGGCTGTACCGCCGCCAAGGTTGACACCGTTGTACATGAAGTGGCCGCCGCCCTGCTTTTCGCCTGCGAAGAGCGTGGCGGGTTCCTCGTTCTCGTCGAGCGGGTTCACGGTCACGAAGCCGTAGCCGGCGTCGCCCCAGGTGGCCAGAACGGCCTTGCCGCCCAGCTCAGCGCCGCGGAACGGGTTCGACTGGTTGCCGCTCTTGCCGCCGCCGGCTGTGCCGCCGAACATCTTGTGGTCCTTGAACAGATCGCTGGCGACCTTCTGGCCTGCCGGGTCGTAGAAGTCGACACCGGCTGCGCGGCCGTGAGCTACTACGAAGTAGCCGAACGATTCCTGCTCCGGATCGGTGATGGGCACGATGCTGCCGCGGACGGTCACGCTCGTCGGGTCGGCGTAAGCCTCCCCGGCGGCTGCGATCGGCTCGCTGGTCACGCGTACTTCCCATGCATATTCGGTGTTGTCGGCCAGCTGCGATTTCTCTACAGTGGCGTTGTTCTCGCCCTTGGTCACGGCGCCGAGTTCTACGTCGAATTCGGCCGAACCGTCGGTGGCCGCTACGTGCAGAGTGGCTGCCGGAGCGTCGCCCGTCATCTTGAAGGTCACGGCGTAGCTGTCGGCGCCTTCTTCGGCCTTCACGTCATAGGCATATTCCTTGCGGCCCTGAGGCTGTGCCACGTTCTTGGTGGTCAGCTTGGTGAGCTTGCCGTCGCGCAGCAGGTACAGGTTGATCCAGCCGTCGGTCACGGCGTTCGTGAATTCGTCGCGGGTAACGACTACCTCGCCTGCGGCTGCGCTCTGGGCGGCCGGTGCGGCCGGAAGGGCTTCCTTAAGCGTCACGGTAGCGGTCACTGCTCCGGCTACGCCCTTGCTCATGTTCACGAGCTGGATGCCGGTGTTGTTCTCGCCTTCGTTCACGGGCATGGCCACGTACGAAGCGCCGGCATACTTGAAGATGCCTGCGCGGCCGTCGACGGCCAAGCCTTCCGGCGATACGGCCGGATTCACCTGGAACGGCTCGGCGAACGTCCACGACATCATGCCCTTGGTCGAGCTGATCAGCAGATATTCGTCATCGGCCAGAGGCGAGGTGAATATGTTCAGGTCGGCTGCCGGTTCGAACAGTACTGCGTGGTTCGACTGCGGCTTCAGGTCGCTTTCCGACTGCTTCACGCCGTCCATCACGCTGATGGTGGTGGTGCGGGTGTTGCGGGTAGAGCCGGTGGTGGGCATCGGCACCAGTGCGGTACCTTCCTGTGTCGTGCCGCTGTATACGAAGTTGGTCGGATAGGCTCGGTACCATAGACCGCTGGCCTGGGTGGTCAGCCATTCGGCGGGAGTGCCTGCCGGCAGACCGGCCTCGTCGTTGGCCCACTTGTAGATCACGAAGGTGCCACGGCCTGCGTCACCCTCCTCTACATAGCCGTCATATTGGTTCTTGGTGGCGTTGCAGGCCAGCAGGACACCGTCGGCCGTCACCTGGATGTCGCTGATAGCGGCGATCGAGCCGGATGCGCCTTCGGTCGATACCTCGGCTGCCACTTCTTTCTTATCAAGGTCGTAGACCAGGATGGTGGCCTTGGCCTGCTCCTCGGCCGGAACGGCGGCTGCCAGTTCGATGGCCTTGTCGAGTGCCAGGATATACATCTTGCCGTCGCGCACGATGGTGCGACGGACGACCTTGCCCTCGAGCTGGGCGATGGGCTCGTCGACGTATTCCGATGCCACTACGTATTCGTTGGCAGGGCCTACGGCGGCGTTCGTTGCCATCGGGTCGGGATAGTTCTCATACTGCACCGTCGGCGGAACGTAGTTCACGTTCTGGAGCTGGACGGTCGGATAGGTGATCGAAGCGGCCTTTACCTCTACTTCCATCGGATCGATCGGCTTGTAGTCGGCGGCCTCGAAGCTAAGCGTATACTTGCCCGGCTCCACATCCATGAACACGAACGCGCCGTTGTAGTAGTTGTCCGTCGTGTATTCAGCCACGGTCTCTTCGCCCTTCTTCAGGGTCACTTTCACGCCGTTGAGCGGCATGAAGCGGTCGAGCGTCGTGGTGTTGGGCTTGTAGTACGTGTCGGTGAACTTCTCGTTCTCGTCGCGCACGATGCCGTAGATGCAGCCCGTCTTCTCCTTCGTCAGGCCGAAGAAGTCGGCGATGCCGTGAGCGTAGGCGCGGCCTTCCATGTAGTCCACGTCCCAGTTCATGGCGCGGTGGCGTGCCGGCTGGTAGGTG
>CAJJQT010000086.1 GCA_905193995.1 uncultured Porphyromonadaceae bacterium
TACGCGCAGCGCCTTGGCCTTGGCCAGGGTGGTGAAGATACGCTTGTGGAGGATGAGAGAGATAGTCATGTTAGCGAGCAGGGCATCGCGATGTGCCTTGGTGCGGCTAAGGTGATTGAATTTTTTATTGTGTCTCATCGTGGGTTACTCTTTATCTAATTTGTATCGTGAAATATCCATACCGAACGACAGGTTGAGGCTCGTCAGAAGATCCTCAAGCTCGGTAAGGGATTTTTTGCCGAAATTGCGGAATTTCAGCAGGTCGGTCTTGTTGAATACGACAAGCTCGGCCAGCGTCTCGACCTCGGCGCTCTTGAGGCAGTTGAGGGCGCGGACGCTGAGGTCCATGTCGGTAAGCTTCGACTTCAGGAGCTGGCGCATATGCAGCACTTCCTCGTCGAACACCTCGTTGTTGTCGGCTTCCTGTGTCTCCAGCGTGATCTTCTCGTCGGAGAAAAGCATGAAATGGTAGATCAGGATCTTGGCAGCCTCCTTGAGGGCGTCCTTGGGGAGGATTGCGCCGTTGGTGGTGATTTCGATAGTCAGCTTGTCGTAGTCGGTCTTTTGGTCAACGCGGAAGTTTTCAACGGTGTACTTCACGTTCTTGATCGGGGTGTAGGTCGAGTCGATGGCGATCGTGTCGATGTCGTCGTTCGGCGTAACGTTCTCCTCAGCCGGAATCCAGCTGCGGCCCTTGTTGATCGTAAGCGTGATGTTGAAGCTTGCCTTGGGATCCAAATGACAGATGACAAGGTCGGGGTTCATGACCTCGAATCCCGAGAGAGCCTTGCCGATGTCGCCGGCCTTGAACACATCAGTGCCCGACACGTTGATCGTGACCTTCTCGGTGTCGGTATCCTCTACGGTCTGTTTGAGATCAACCTGCTTGAGGTTCAGGATGATGTTCGTGACATCTTCCTTCACTCCGGGGATGGTATCGAACTCATGCTTGACGCCGTCGATCTTGATCGACGAGATGGCGAAGCCTTCGAGCGATGAGAGCAGCACGCGGCGGAGCGCGTTGCCCACGGTGATACCATAGCCGGGCTCCAGGGGTTTGAACTCGAACTTACCGTAAAAGTTATCAGCCTCGAGCATGATCACTTTGTCGGGTTTCTGGAATGCTAAAATAGCCATGGATCTGATGTATTTGGTTAATTATTACTTCGAGTACAACTCGACGATGAGCTGTTCCTTGATGTTTTCGGGGATATCTTCGCGTTCGGGCAGGTGGAGGAACTTGCCGGCCTTTGCGGTCTCGTCCCACTCAATCCAGGGATACTTGCTGTGGTTGAAACCGGCCAGAGCGTCGCCGATAACCTCGAGCGACTTCGACTTCTCGCGGACAGCCACGATGTCGCCGGCCTTAACCTCGTACGAAGGGATGTTGACCACGGCGCCGTTGACGGTGATGTGGCGGTGGAGCACCAGCTGACGGGCAGCGGCGCGAGTCGGGGCGATGCCCAGACGGTAGACCACGTTGTCGAGACGCGATTCGAGCAGCTGAAGGAGGATCACACCGGTGATACCCTTCAGGCGCGAAGCCTTCTTGAACAGATTGCTGAACTGCTTCTCCAGAACGCCGTAGGTATATTTGGCCTTCTGCTTCTCACGCAGCTGAACGCCGTATTCCGACGTCTTGCGGCGCTTGTTCTGGCCATGCTGGCCCGGGGGGAAATTACGACGCTGAAGAACCTTGTCTTCGCCGAAAATGGGTTCGCCAAAGCGACGGGCGATTTTGGTCTTGGGACCTGTATATCTTGCCATTTTATTTAAAAATCAGTTTATGGAAGTTCCCGGAGTGCGATATGGCTCGATGGCTGCGCCGGCTGTTGGTCAAGGTGTCGTGCCGGGCTGAACTGCGGGGCGGACTTCCGTCGATTATACTTATGTTGGTGTATTGAAACTAAAAGAGAAAGTAGAGTGGACCGCCGCTGCGCCTCGTGTTGGGCTCGCGCGGTCTCCAACTGATTATTAAACTCTTCTGCGCTTGGGCGGACGGCAGCCGTTGTGGGGCAGCGGAGTCACGTCTATGATCTCCACTACTTCGATGCCGGCGCCGTGGATCGTGCGGATAGCGCTCTCGCGGCCGTTGCCGGGACCCTTGACATAGGCTTTCACCTTGCGCAGGCCCAGATCGTAGGCAACCTTGGCGCAGTCCTGCGCTGCCATCTGAGCTGCGTAGGGAGTGTTCTTCTTCGAGCCGCGGAAGCCCATCTTGCCTGCCGACGACCAGGAGATGACCTGACCTTCGCTGTTGGCAAGACATACGATGATATTGTTGAAAGATGAATGAACGTGAAGCTGGCCTTCTGCGCCGACCTTGACGTTTCTCTTCTTTGCTTGTACTGTCTTTTTAGCCATAGTAGATTATTATTTGGTAGCCTTTTTCTTGTTAGCGACGGTTTTCTTGCGGCCCTTGCGGGTGCGGGCGTTGTTCTTGGTCGACTGGCCGCGGACGGGGAGGCCGTTGCGGTGACGGATGCCGCGGTAGCAGCCGATATCCATCAGGCGCTTGATGTTAAGCTGAATCTCGCTGCGCAGATCGCCTTCGACCTTATAGTCGTTGCCGATCACCTCGCGCACTTTGGCTGCCTGATCGTCGGTCCAGTCCTGAACTTTGATGTTTACATCCACGCCGGCTTTTTCGAGAATCTTCTTAGCCGAGCTGCGACCGATGCCGAAGATGTAGGTCAAGGCGATTTCACCTCGCTTGTTCTGAGGGAGGTCAACTCCCACTATACGTATTGCCATAAATTACTCGTATTTTTTCTGCAAAAATAACAAAAATTATCCTTGACGTTGTTTGTACTTGGGGTTTTTCTTGTTAATGACATAGAGGCGACCCTTGCGGCGCACGATCTTGCTATCCGGGGTGCGCTTCTTCACTGAAGCTCTTACTTTCATCTTTTTCTTTTAGTTATATAGGGTTGTAGTTATCGTTATTTGTAGCGGAACGCGATCCGGCCTTTCGACAGGTCATAGGGCGACATCTCCACGCGCACTTTGTCGCCGGGCAGTATCTTGATGTAATGCATACGCATCTTGCCCGAGATGTGCGCCGTGATCTCATGTCCGTTTTCGAGTTCGACGCGGAACATGGCGTTGGAAAGAGCCTCCACTATGGTGCCGTCCTGCTCTATTGCTGTCTGTTTTGCCATACTTATCAAATAAATCTGTCCTGGATTGCCTGGTGGATATAGTCGAAGGTGGTGAGCACCTCGGTGCGGTCGTTCTCGATCGCTATCGTATGCTCGAAGTGAGCCGACGGCTTGCGGTCGCGCGTGCGGCAGGTCCATCCGTCGTTTTCGATGACGATATTGCGCGAGCCCATGTTGATCATCGGCTCGATGCATATGGCCATGCCGTTGCGGATCAGCGCGCCGGTGCCGGGTCGCCCGTAGTTGGGCACGTCGGGCGATTCGTGCATCGACCGTCCGATGCCGTGGCCCGTCATCTCGCGTACGACGCTGTAGCCGCGGTGCTCGCAATACTGCTGCACGGCGTGGGCTATGTCGCCGATGCGCCGGCCGGGGCGGCAGGCCTCGATGCCTTTGTAAAGGCTCTCGCGGGTGGTCCTGCACAGCTCTATCACCTTCGGGTCGACATCTCCGACGGCGAACGTGTAGCACATGTCGGCGCAGAAGCCCTCCTTTTCCACCACCGTGTCGATGCCGACTATGTCGCCCTCGCGCAGTGAGTAGTTCGACGGGAATCCGTGCACGACGGTCTCGTTCACCTCTATGCAAAGCGTACCGGGGAATCCCTCGTAACCAAGACAGGCAGGCTTGCCACCATTGTCGTGAATGAATTCACGGGCAATGGTGTCAAGTTTGCGTGTAGTGATACCCGGGGCGATCCAACGGGCAACTTCGCCCATCGTGCGCGAGATGACGTCGGCTGCGACGCGCATCTTGCTGAAATCTTCCGGTGTCTTCAGATATATCATCGAGATATCTATCCTGTGGTCAGTCGTTGAATGTTATCAATAAGCAGAGCCGGTCGTACGGCCTTTGATCTTGCCTTCCTTCATCAGACCGTCGTAGTGGTGCATCTTCAGGTGCGCCTCGACCTGCTGCAGCGTATCGAGAACCACACCCACCATGATCAGCAGCGACGTGCCGCCGAAGAACTGGGCGAAATTCTGCGAAATGCCGAAGAAGCGGGCGAATGCGGGCAGGATTGCCACGATACCCAGGAAAAGCGAGCCGGGCAGAGTGATGCGCGACATGATCGCGTCGAGATACTCGGCGGTCTTCTTTCCGGGCTTCACACCGGGGATGAAACCGTTGTTGCGCTTCATATCCTCGGCCATCTGCGTGGGACGCACGGTGATTGCCGTATAGAAATATGTGAACGCTACGATAAGAATGAAGAACAGCAGGTTGTACCAGAAACTGTTGATGTCGGTGAACGCGCTCATGAAGCCCGACTCGCCGCCGCGGAAGCCCGCAAGAGCCATCGGGATGAACATGATTGCCTGCGCGAAGATGATAGGCATGACACCGGCGGCATTCACCTTCAGGGGAATGTACTGGCGCTGGCCGCCGTACTGGCGGTTGCCTACGATGCGCTTGGCGTACTGCACAGGCACCTTGCGGGTACCCTGCACGAGCAGCACGGCCATGACGGTCACCGCGAACAGCAGCACGATCTCGACGATGAACATCACCAGACCGCCCTGGCCGCCCGACACGCCCGGAAGGCGCGAATAGAACTCATAGTAGAGAGCTCCCGGGAGACGGGCAATGATGCCCACCAGGATGATGAACGAGATACCGTTGCCGATACCGCGGTCGGTGATACGCTCGCCGAGCCAGAGGATGAACATGGCGCCGGCGGCGAGGATCACTGTCAGATAGGCTATCTTCCAGAAGCCCATGGCCATCACGGTGCCGTGCGAAGCCTGAGCCACCTGATACTGCAGGTTGGTCAGGTAAGCCGGAGCCTGGAGGACCAGGATAAGGACTGTCAGATAGCGGGTGTACTGGTTAAGTTTCTGGCGTCCGCTCTCACCCTCGCGTTGCATCTTCTGGAAAGAGGGCAGGATCATGCCGCAAAGCTGGATCACAATAGAAGCCGTGATGTACGGCATAATACCCAAAGCGAAGATGGATGCCTGGGAGAAAGCGCCACCCGAGAACATATCGAGCAGCTGCATCAGACCGCTTTTGTTGGTGAAGTTGGCCAGCGCGTCGATGTCGGAGGGCGAAACGCCCGGCAGCACGACGTAGCAGCCAAGTCGATAGACAAGCACCAGCAGCAGCGTCACGAGAATCCGCTTACGCAGCTCTTCGATTGTCCAGATGTTTTTGAGGGTGTCGACGAATCTCATTATTTCTCAATTTTTATTACCGAGCCTCCGGCAGCCTCGATTGCAGCCTGAGCGGCAGCCGAAAATGCGTGAGCCTCGACTGTGAGGGCGCTGGTGACGGCGCCGTTGGCGAGGATTTTCACGAGTTGCTTGCGGTTGATGAAACCGGCTGCGCGCAGCTCTTCAAGGCCTATCTTGGTAAGGTTCTGCTTCTCGGCCAGTGCGGCGATCAGATCGAGGTTGATACCCTTGTATTCCTTACGGTTGATATTGTTGAAGCCCCACTTCGGGAGACGGCGCTGAAGAGGCATCTGGCCGCCTTCGAAGCCGATTTTGCGCTTGTAGCCACTGCGTGATTTTGCACCTTTGTGACCGCGGGTCGATGTGCCACCCTTGCCCGAGCCGGGTCCGCGGCCGATGCGGGTCGAATGCTTTACTGAACCGGCGGCGGGCTGTAAATTACTTAAGTCCATAGTCGATAATCTTTTATGCGTTGGTCACTTCTACGAGGTGGCGAACTTTGTTTACCATACCCATCACCGAGGGAGTGTCTTCCTTCTCCACCGTGTGATGCATTTTCTTGAGGCCAAGTGCGTCCAGCGTGCGCTTCTGCACGGCCGGGCAGTTGATGCGGCTCTTTATCTGAGTGATTTTGATCTTTGCCATTGTTTCTGATTACTTTAGCCTTTGAATACTTGTTCTACAGAGATACCACGGTTCTGGGCTACCTGAGCCGGCGAGCGCATTTCGCCCAGGGCTGCGATGGTGGCCTTGACCAGGTTGTGGGGGTTCGACGAACCCTTGCTCTTGGCAAGCACGTCGGTGATGCCCACGCTCTCGAGGACCGCACGCATGGCGCCGCCGGCCTTGACGCCGGTACCGTGGGATGCGGGCTTGAGGATGATGCGCGAGCCGCCGAACTTGGCTACCTGCTCGTGGGGAATGGTGCCCTTGTGTACGGGGACCTTGATGAGGTTCTTCTTAGCGGCCTCCACGCCCTTGGCGATGGCGGCCTGCACTTCGTTGGCCTTGCCGAGGCCCCAGCCTACGATGCCTTTTTCGTCGCCTACGACGACGATGGCAGCAAACGTGAACGTGCGGCCACCCTTGGTCACCTTCGTTACTCGGTTGATGGCCACCAGACGATCCTTCAGTTCGAGATCGTTCGTGGTTTTTACGCGGTTATTCTTTGTTGCCATATCCTTTAGAATTTAAGGCCGCCCTTGCGAGCTGCGTCGGCCAGTGATTTTACGCGACCGTGGAACAGATAGCCGTTACGGTCAAATACTACTTCAGTGATTCCGGCCTCGAGAGCCTTCTTGGCGACGTTTTCGCCGACCTTGGCTGCGATTTCGATCTTGGTGCCTTCTTCAATACCCTTCGACGAGGTCGATACGAGCGTCTTGCCTGCGAGGTCGTCGACGAGCTGGACATAGATCTGCTTGTTCGAGCGGAAAACCGTCATACGCGGACGGGTAGCTGTGCCGGAGATGCGGCCGCGGATGCGGGCCTTGATTTTGTTTCTTCTGTCTATCTTGGATATCATGGTGGTGTCAATTTATTTATTTGGCACCGGCAGTCTTGCCGGATTTACGACGAATAACTTCGCCAACAAACTTGATACCTTTGCCCTTGTAGGGTTCGGGCTTGCGAAGCGAGCGGATCTTGGCACATACCTGACCCAGCAGCTGCTTGTCGTCGCTGGTGAGGATGATGAGCGGGTTCTTGTTGCGCTCGCTCTTGGCCTCTACCTTCACCTCCGGCGGAAGCTTGATATATATGGCGTGCGAGAAGCCGAGCGACAGCTCCAGCACCTGGCCGGTGGCGTTCGCGCGGTAGCCCACACCTACTAATTCGAGTTCTTTACGGTACCCTTCCGAGACGCCAACGACCATGTTGTGGATCAGCGCGCGGTACAGGCCGTGCTGTGCGCGGTGCTCGCGGTCGTCGCTGGGGCGGGTCACATAGACGTGTCCGTCCTTGACCTCGACGTTGATGTCGGGGTTGATCTTCTGCTCCAGGGTAGCGTTGTTCTTGCCTTTGACTGTTACGACGTGGTCCTTGACCTCGACAGTAACGCCGGCGGGGATTGCAATGGGTGCTTTACCTATACGTGACATTCTTAAAGAGGTTTAAAGGATTAATATACGTAGCACAGTACTTCGCCGCCGATCTTCTCTTCGGCAGCCTTCTTGTTGGTCATGACTCCCTTCGACGTCGAGAGGATGGCGATACCGAGTCCGTTCAGCACGCGCGGCATGTCCTTGTAGCCGGCATACTGGCGGAGGCCCGGTCGCGACACGCGACGAAGGCCCTTGATGGCATTCACGCGATCAACGGGGTCATACTTGAGGGCTATCTTGATAGTGCCG
>CAJJQT010000087.1 GCA_905193995.1 uncultured Porphyromonadaceae bacterium
GCAGACATAACAGCCGTAGACCTGCCGCCCTTCGTCGGGACTAAAACCGGCATCGCGGCATTCAACCGTCAGATAGGACCAGCACAGCCGGGCATCGAAGCCGCCTCCGGGCAGCAGAGCCCCTCCCGGGCAAGCCCGCAGACAGCGGCCGCATCCACGGCATCCGTCGGCAAGGGGAGAGTCGGGGCGCAAAAAACAGGTAGTGATAATCTCAGCGAGAAAAACGCCGCTGCCTACCCCCGGCACAATGAGCTGACGGTTGCGGCCGACAAAACCGACGCCGGCACGCACGGCCCAATAGCGCTCGAGAACCGGCGCCGAATCGACCGCCACGCGCGAGAGCGCGCCGAAGCGGCCGGAAAGCCACGCGACAACAGGGGCAAGCCGCTGCTTCAGGATACGGTGGTAATCCTGGCCGAGGGCATAATCGGCAATGAGCGGATGACGGTAGCCGCCCGACGGCCGATAAGGAAAAGCCACAGAAATCACCGACATGGCTCCCGGAAACAGCCGTCGCGGATCAAGGCGCAGATCGACATTGCGGGCCATATACTCCATGCATCCGTGGCGTCCTTCGCCGAGCCAGCCCATGAAGCGGGCCGCATCGGCGGGCGCGACGGCCCCGGCCCGGGCGATGCCCGCGGCACAGGCGCCGGACTGTCGGCAAAGTTCCTTCAGCTCAGCCTCAGGACATGGGTATAGGCTCGAATTCATAGCCCTGCGAGAGGAGCCACTCGATGGCGGCGGGCATAGCGACACGCATGTTGGGCGCGGCCTTAAGCGAGTCGTGGAATACGATGATGGACCCGTTGCGGGCGAAGCGCTTCACGTTGTCAAGCACCTGTTCGGGCGTGAGCTTGCGGGAGTAGTCGCGCGTGACGAGGTCGTACATAATGATGTTATAGTGCGACTTGATGATACGGGCCTGCTTCCAGCGCATGATGCCGTGAGGAGGTCGGAACAGGATCGAATCGATGAGCCGGTCGGCCTCGGTGATGTCGCGGCAATACCGGCGCGCCGTAGTACGCATGCCCTGAAGGTGGTGCATGGTGTGGTTGCCGTAGCTGTGGCCGCGGCGCCTGACCTCCTCAAGAAGCTCGGGATGGCGCGCCACGTTGTCGCCGACCATGAAGAAGGTAGCCTTGACGCCGTAGCGGTCGAGGATGTCGAGCACCCAGGGCGTCTGCTCGGGGATGGGACCGTCGTCGAAGGTCAGATACACCACGCGGCGGTGGCGCCGTTTGATGCGCCACAGGGCCTCGGGGAACAGCAGGCGGTAGAGCAGCGGCGGGCGTTCGATGAGCATGGCTTGCAGATGAGGTCAGGTAACGCGGGCGGGTCAGAACAGGGCGCTCACAGCCGTCAGATCGAAGCCGTACTTGCGTGCGACATCGTTGGTCAGCGTCATGGGCTCGATACCGGCCGCGCGGTGGGCCTGCAGGGTGGAGAGCGCCGACTGCACAAGCTGGCGGCTCGCGCCATCGACACTGTTAATCATGTTCATCAGCTCTGCGTCGCTGACTCCGTCGATATACAGCATGACAGCAAGCTGCGGATGCAGATCATAGGTGCCGCGCGTCTTCCACTCCGAAAGCAGCTCGGCCTGATCAGGCTTGCCTTCGAGCGAGCGGAGCACATTGATGCGGTTGCGGACAGCGATCAGAGTGGCGAGCACGTCGACATTCTCGATATCGTACGACAGGAGGCTCAGCTGGGCCGGACTAAGAGTGGCGGCATAGCGGGCGAATTCGGCAAAGCGACCCATATTCTGATCGACGACGGCGGCCGCCATGTCAAGGTCAGCCTTGTTGCCGGTCGCAACATAGAGGTCGTAGTATGCCTGGGCGAGGTAGACGACGAGCTGCCCGTCGAGCGGCGCCGCGGCAGCGGGCATCTTGTCGGTCATCTGCTTGAGCAGAAGCCGGGCCATGTCGTAGCGGGTGGCCGGAACGGGCTGACCGGCCTCGCGGGCGTGGGCCTTGGCCCAGTCGGAGGCGGGAAGCGAGCCAGAATTGATCAGGTCGCGCGCCACGGAGAAGATAGCCGTGCGCGTCGACGAAACCATGCGGCGCACCGTCTCGTCGAGATACAGACTGCCGGGGTTGTCGATGTCGAGGCCGCCCCAGCGGAACTTGCCCATGATGTTCTCATAGGCGGTGTCGACCAGCGGCGATACGGGCGAGCCGGCGAACGGCGTCACCATCGACGCCAGGCCGGTGGAGGCCATGTAGGGCGACAGCCCCATATAGTAGCTCGACGGCACGGTCGACGCGAAGTAGACGGGACGCTCGAAGTTGTTGTCGACCGAATTGGCGATGAAGTCGAGCGACAGCGTGTTGCCCAGATTCAGGCCGCGCTTGCCGGTCTGTGCCATGAAGGCCTGGATGTCGGCCGTGGGCGACGAGAGGTGAGGCAGCTTGTAGCGCAGCGAGGCCTCCGACACGGTGTCGACGCCGAAGCGCTGCATGACGGCTGCCGTGTCGGCCAGCGGCATGTAGATCTTCGGATATACCATGACGGCCTGCCCGACTGTCGCGGGAGTCGAATAGAGGTTCGCCAGCGACTCGCGGGCCGTCATAAGCGTATCGCCCACGGGGTAGACGAAGCTGTAGGCCAGCTTATCGTAGGCATAATCCGTCGGGCGGGCGTACATCGGCACGGGAGCGCCGTCGTACGACGGGATACGCTGCTGGTTGGCATACCAGTCGGTGGTCAGGTACGAGAGGTTGACCACGCGCACGTCGGTGCGGTAGCCTTCCACCTCCTGGGCGTACCAGAGCGGGAAGGTATCGTTGTCGCCGTTGCAGAAGATGATGCCGTTGGGCGCCACGGACGACAGATAGTTCATGCCGAAGTCGCGGGCTGTGTAGCGGCCCGAGCGGTCATGGTCGTCCCAGGTCTGCGATACCATCTGCAGGGGCACACCGAGCGCCACCACGCAGGCGACGGCGGCCGATACAGCGAGCGCGCCGCGACCGGCCCGGTCGGGACTCTTCTTACGTCCGGCAAAGAGCGACCGCAGCATCATGCCGATAGCCGGGACGCCGATACCGATCCAGATGGCGAAGGCATAGAAGGAGCCGGCGAACGCGTAGTCGCGCTCACGGGGCTGGCCCGGCGTCTGGTTCAGGTAGAGCACGATGGCGATGCCGGTCATGAAGAACAGGAAGCAGACTACCCAGAACTGCTCGATGCCGCGCTGCGGATTGCCGGGCTTCACGTACAGCGCCTGCCACAGCAGACCGAGGACGCCGAGCAGCAGCGGCAGCATGTAGAAGACGTTGTGGCCCTTGTTGCCTTTGGCGTACTCGTCGGGCAGCAGCGACTGGTCGCCCAGGCGCATGTTGTCGATCGCCGGAATGCCGGAGATCCAGTTGCCCAGGTGCGGCTCGCCGTTGCCCTGGAAGTCGTTCTGACGGCCGGCGAAGTTCCACATGAAGTAGCGCCAGTACATGTGCGAGAACTGGTAGTTGAAGAAGTAGCGCAGGTTGGTGCCGAAGCCGGGTTTCCAGACCGACTGCGTCTTGACGACGTCGCCGTTGCGAGAGATGTAGCTGTCGACCGTGGTCTGCGATGTGATGTAGGGCAATACCTCGCGCAGATCGGCGAAGCCCTGCGCGGCCCAGCGGCGGCGCACTTCGGCCGGTATGTATTTCAGATCGGAGATCTCATACTGCGACCAGCCCTTGTAGCCCTCGACGTGGGCGGGATTGTCGCTGTAGATGCGCGGCAGCAGCATCGAAAGGTCGGGGATTTCCTTGTAGTTGGGATTCGAGACAGCCTCGACATACTCGTCGGACTGCGATTCGGAGGTCTTTACCACCTTGTTGTGGGTCATCTTCGGGTCGGAATAGGGATTGCCCTGCTCGTCGCGCAGATATTTGTCGACCAGGCGGGTGACAGGCATGCCGGTCTCGTCGACCCGCACCAGATTGTACATCTGACCGTCATTCTCGCCGCTGACCACATCGAGTTCCTCGGCAAAGACGGCGCCGCTGAACAGCGGCCGCTCGCCATACTGCTCGCGGTTAAGATACGAACCGAGAGAGAATACATTGTCGGGCGCGTTCTGGTTCATCGGCGTGCCGGCGTTGGAGCGGATGAGCAGCAGCGCATACGACGAATAGCCCACGAAGATCAGGAAAACGGACAGCACGACAATGTTGAACATCCTGACGGGAATCTTCGGGCAGGCGAAGAACACATAGCCGAACAGGGCGGCCGTCAGGAGCAGGCCGATCCATACGTTGCCGATGAAAGGCATGCCCGAAAGCATCAGGCTCAGGCAGAAGCTCCACTTGATGGCCTTGGGGTTCGTCTGGCTGTAAAGCGAGCGTATAGCCCATATGAACACAGTCACCAGCAGGACGGCATAGATGAGGACGCCCATGTTGTACGACATGCCGAAGACATTGACAAACAGCAGTTCGAACCACTGGGCCACCATCACGAATCCGGGCACGAGACCGTAGAGGATCAGAGCCACGATCGCGAACGACACCAGCAGGGCGATCAGCGACCCCTTGGCCGTCACATTCTTGCATTTCTTGTAATAGTAGACGAGCACGATGGCCGGGATGCACAGCAGATTGAGCAGGTGCACGGCGATGGACACGCCGATCACATAGGCGATAAGTATCAGGTATCGGTCGCTATGGGGCTGGTCGGCGCGGTTCTCCCACTTGAGTATGAGCCAGAACACCAGCGCCGTACAGAACGACGAGAAGGCGTAGACCTCGCCCTCGACGGCCGAGAACCAGAACGTGTCGCTCCACGTGTAGGCCAGCGCGCCGCAAAAGCCGCCGGCGAAGATCAGCGTCATCTGCCACCAGGTCATGGACGTGGCATTGTCGGGCACTATCAGCCGCCGGATCAGATGAGTCACGGTCCAGAACAGCAACAGGATGGTCGCCGCCGACAGCAGGGCCGACATCGAGTTGACGGCAATGGCCGCATTGGCTATGTTGTTGCCGAAAACGGTCACGAAGAAGCGCGCCGTGAGCATGAATATCGGGTTGCCCGGCGGGTGTCCCACCTCCAGCTTGGCGCCTTGCGATATGAACTCGGGGCAGTCCCAGAAGCTCGCGGTCGGCTCCAGGGTCAGCAGATAGGTCACGGCGGCTATCACGAACGATACCCAGCCGAAGATGTTGTTCAGTAAATTGTATCTTTTCATTACAAGAATGTGGTCAGGGGCTCTGATAATAAGCCTATCAAGGCGCAAAGTTACAAAAATAGCCCTTATCGGCCGTCGATTTAACACACATTAATACACAGCGGTGTATTTTACCGCTGCGCAAAAGAGCGGCATCCCGTCGGATCATTCCAGCTCCTTCGGCGCTTCAGGACCCGGCAGATAGTCTTTTGCTTTGGCAGGCGATATGACGCTACGTCCGAGGCGCGATTCCAGTTCATCCCTGGCGGCTTTCGCGACCTTCCCGCCGCTTATCGCCACATTCTTATGCTGGCTGAACGTCACCGGGGCCTTCTGCCTGGAAATTTCTGTCGTCGAAGCTTCGGCAAGCATATTCAAAGCCAGCTCCACATTCGTCATGTTATCACGCAGGTTTTCCTTATGCAAGCTTTTAAAGCCCTTATACTCCTTAGTGGTCATTCCGCTCCACTGCCTTGTGATTATATCAGTCAGTGTGGCGTATTCCCGGGCCTTAACCCCGCCCCGCTTCCATTCATCAGTAAGCTGCTTGCGCGTCTCGATACACCGTAACCGCTGATTTATCCAGGATTCCGAATACCCCAGGCGTCTGTAATCCACCACAGCCTGCTCTATCGACAGCTCGGGGTCCTGCATCTGGTCTATGCGGGTCGCGGCGACCTGTGCCATCCATTGCTTGAATGGTTCGGCTTTCGGCGAAGGGATCGACTGAATCAGTCGGAAGATACCTTTCGAATCTGAAACCATTGCCGGGTGTTTTTTTCCGTCTGCACCTACAAGCGGAACCAGGGTACAAATTGTACCCCAGTTGGAGTTAAGCTCGGGATCCCTCGAGCGCATTTTTTTAATATATTGCCTCGGATCAACGCTTTCAGTCAATATTTCGACCACGTCGACAATGGAAAAATACCAGTCTTCACGCTCATCGTCCCAAACCACTCTGACTTTTCGGTCATCGAACAGCTTTATCTGAGTATCTTTTTTCATAAAATCGAGCCAAGAATTAATAACTTACATCTTTAACGCAAATATAGCAAAACATAATTGAACCATAGCCAAAAAACTGAAAAAACATGTTCAAATATCGGGGCCTGACTTAAACAAAACACAGCGGCGCCCGGCTTCCCTTGCGGGGAGGTCGGGCACCGGTCATTTTATTTCAGGTCTGAGACCTGTCTGCGTTTGTCAGAGACGGATCAGTCGCGGCGCGGACCGTGGTTGCCGCCCTCGCGGCGCGGACCGCGGTCACGGCGTTCGCGACGCTCGCCTTCGCCGCCTTCGCGGCGCGGGCCACGCTCGCGGCGCTGGGGCTCAACCCATCCCTCGGGCTTCTCCTTGAGCGCGCGCATCGACAGGCGGTACTTGCCTGTCTTCTTGTCGATCTCGATGAGCTTAACATCGACTTCGTCGCCTTCCTTCAGGCCGGAAGCCTCCATGTCGGGCAGGCGCTCCCAGGCGATCTCGCTGATGTGCAGCAGGCCGTCGCGATTGGGCATGAACTCTACGAACGCGCCGAAGTCCATGATCGAACGCACGGTGCCGTGGTAAACCTTGCCTTCCTCGGGCAGGGCCACGATGGCGTTGATCATCTCGAGAGCCTTGTCGATCGATGCCTTGTTGGCAGCAGCGACCTCGATGTAGCCGCCTTCGGGAATCTCGTCGATCGAAACGGTGGCGCCGGAAGCCTCCTGGATGCCCTGGATCACCTTTCCGCCCGGGCCAATCACTGCGCCGATGAGCTCCTTCGGGATAAGCATCGTCACGATGCGCGGCACGTGGGGCTTATAGTCCTCACGGGGTGCGGGGATGGTCTCGTTGATGATGTTGAGGATGTGCAGACGGCCGTCGCGTGCCTGCAGCAGTGCCTTCTCGAGGATCTCGTACGACAGGCCGTCGCACTTGATATCCATCTGGGTAGCGGTGATGCCGTCGGCAGTGCCGGTGACCTTGAAGTCCATGTCGCCCAGGTGGTCCTCATCGCCGAGGATATCGCTCAGGATGGCGTATTTCGAACCGTCGGAGATCAGACCCATGGCTATGCCGGCTACGGGCTTCTTCATCTTCACGCCGGCGTCGAGCAGCGACAGGGTGCCGGCGCACACGGTAGCCATCGACGACGAGCCGTTCGACTCCAGGATGTCGCTCACGATGCGGCATACGTAGGGGAAATCGTCGGGGAACATACGCTTCAGGGCGCGGTGGGCAAGATTGCCGTGGCCGATCTCGCGGCGGCCGACGCCGCGCACGGGGCGTGCCTCGCCGGTCGAGAAGGGCGGGAAGTTATAGTGCAGGAGGAAGCGCTCGCGGCCCTGGTTGAGCACGTCGTCGAGGATCTTCTCGTCGAGCTTCGTGCCCAGAGTGACGGTAGCCAGCGCCTGGGTCTCGCCGCGGGTGAACACAGCCGATCCGTGAGGGCCGGGCAGATAGTCTGTCTCGCACCATATGGGGCGGATCTCGGTGGTCTTGCGGCCGTCGAG
>CAJJQT010000088.1 GCA_905193995.1 uncultured Porphyromonadaceae bacterium
CGAGCCTGCGGCATGGAGAGCAGGCTTTACAGCCTGCGCATATGGAGAGCAGGCGCTCCGAGCCTGCGGGCCTTGGAAAGCAGGCGCTCCGAGCCTGCGGGCCTTGGAAAGCAGGCGCTCCGAGCCTGCGAAAACGGCAACGGAAGTATTTCCCACGCTAACTCGCAGCCGCAGGCTAAAAGCCTGCTTTCCATGTTCTTCGCTTCTCGCAACCGCAGGCTGGAAAGCCTGTTTTCCTGGCTGCGCAGGTATACAACTGCTGCTCTCCACGTTCACCCTATATACAGGTCGAATTGGTCGGAGGTGAGGTGTTTGGGGTTGTTTTTGATGTAGGCGAGTTTGTATTTGAGGTCTTCCTCACTTCTGATAAGCCGGTCGAAACTTTCGCGGAACCATAGTTGGCCTTTTCTATTCAGTTTGCGGTTGATTTCTCTTGCTGAGAAGCCTTTTATATCGTGAAAAATCGAACTCGTTTCCCGGCCTTCGTAAGGGCAGAGGATTACATGTACATGGTTCGGCATGACGACATAAGCAATCAGATCATATCTCGTGCCATCGTAATAATGGAGCGCTGACGACACTATGTCACGAATTTCTTTCCGGGCAAGTATGCAACTGCCGTAGCCTCTGTCAAGAAACTTCTCAGTGCCTTTTCTGACCAGGTTCCTGTAACGCTGCATCGTCTCGGCCGTCCATGGCTCAGGGTTGAGTTCCCGGAAAGTTGCTATGACTTTCTTCGTTTCGTCGACAACACTCTGAGGCAATGAATCAGCCAGACGGAATGTTACAAACTGAACTTTCCCCTCCTGATGCCAATGAGGCAGATTGCCGCCTGCTGAGATCTCGACATCGCCGTCCTTATCCAAAAAGCAGTCATCCATAACCCAAAATTACCACCATTGACCGAGATGGCAAAAAATTTCCGGATATTTTTTACAAAAAAATGCAAAGCCTGGACAGCCTGGAGAGCAGGCTTTCTAACCTGCGGTTTCTGGAGAGCAGGCTTTCTAACCTGCGGTTTCTGGAGAGCAGGCTTTCCAGCCTGCGAAAACGGCAACGGAAGTAATTTCCCCGAATTTCGGAAGGGCGCAGGCTGGAAAGCCTGCTTTCCTGGGAAAACAAAAGCGCGGGTCCGGGGGACTCGCGCTTTTGATGGATTATCGCTTTATGTTATTTTACGATGTGGAGTGCGTTGTTCATGTCAACCTTGACGTTGCGGTCGATGCGGTACGTGCGGTCAAGAGGAGTGCGGAAGCTGTTGTTGATCGAGGCCTTGAGGCGGTTGGCCTTGACCGGCTGGAATTTGCTCTTGGCCTTGGCGGGAGCGGACTGTGCCTCGAAGTCGAAGAAGATGATGCCGGTAGGATCTGCGTTCCAAGTGTAACCGAATTCATCTTCAGCAAGACTGTAGCCGAAGACTGCGGGGTGGATTTCAAGATATCCGTCGTTCCAGTCCTGACCGTAGCCCTTGGAAATGATGGTAGCGTCGTCTACGCCCATACTTGCAAAGAGGCCTGCTCCATTGCTGATGTACATATCTACTACTCCTGTCACGGCGCCGGTCTCGTCCTTATCCTGGAAGCTGAAGCCGCTGTACTGGGGCATGATCTTGACGCAGCTGGGATTCGAAGCGTCGATGTAGATATCGGCCTTTTCGGTTGCTACGTTAAGGTTATTATACCACAGGACGCATTCTTCCTGAGTATAGGGGCTGCGGAGGCGGTACTGGGTAGGATCGGTATTGCTTACCTGACCCTGCACATACCACTTGAGGTCCTCGAGGGTGGCGACAGTGCCGTCCTTGTATGTGAATTTCCATCCGGGGCAGCACCATGCGTCGACGTATTCGACGGTAGCGCAGTTGGTCCAGTCGGCGTTAGCTCCGCCACCTACTACGGTGAACTTGACTGCTGCTGCGTTCATGGGCTCGTCGCCGTTGAGGGTGACGCCCACCGCGATGTAGTCGCCTGCGCCGCTGACGGGAAGAGCAACCTCAACGTTCTGACCGGGCTTGGCGCTGACAGTGGGCACCTGACCCTGCAGCATGGCCTGAAGAAGCTGCTGAGCGCTCGACACCTCGCTGGAGGCGGCGAAGATAGCCTCGCTGGAGTTGGCGCCGATATTGGCCGTGATCAGAGCCTGCATATCCTCCTCGGGAGTGATGAGAGTGCCCTTGTAAGCCATCTCGATGGTGTAGTCGGCATATTCGCCAACCTGGAATGTCTCGAAGCCGATAGGATCGGCACCCTGCAGAGTCAGGAACTGACCGTTGAAGAGTACGACGTAGCCTACAGCCAGGTCGAACAGGCCGGTTTCGGGATCGAACTTCGACAGATTAGTAGCCTCTGCGATCTTGTCCGGAGTTGCCGCTGCGTCTGTAGCCATAAGTTCGCCGTACGACATGATGTAAAGATCGAGATCAGCTGTGCCGTTACCGGTATTTACGGTAATCACCTCGCCTGTCTTCTGAGCGGGAATTACGATGACGTTGGTTTTCTTGTTCCAGTTCATCAGCAGGGTGACGTTGCGACCCCAGTGCTCGATGCGGAACTGGGCCAGATCGGGATTCTCTGCGTTCTCGCGGATCGACAGAGGCAGGTCAGGATCGTCGCCACTGAGGAAGTAGTCGAGACCCAGGGCATAAGTCCAGGTGCCGATACCCTCTTCATAAGGCTTCCAATCGCCCCATGCCTCGGCACGGGTCACCTTGAGCGTGATGCTCGAGAGGCCGAAGTTGTAGCCGGGAGTACCCTTGGCAAGAGAGATGGTCACATCATAAGGCACCGAGGTGGGCATTACGGATGCATTGACAGGGATCACGAGGTTCACCGAGTTCTGGCCGGCCTCGAAGGCTACCTGTGCGGGCACCTTGATGGGGCTTTCGTCGGCGGTCAGCGTGGCGCCGTTCACGCTCACGGACGATACCAGCGAGTAGGTGGCGGCGTCGGTGAGGCCGTTGCGGTCGACGGTCACCGTCATCGTCGTGGAAGCAGTCTCGAGATCTACCGTGGTAGTCTGGTTCGACGGGAAGAAGACGCCGTTGGTGGGCACGCCGGGCGTGTAGTCGTCGTCATCGTCGCAGGCGGTGAAGCCCAGCGACATGGCCGTCGCAACTGCTATCAATGTATATTTGAAGAATTTCATATTGATAATCGTTTGAAATGTTTATTGAATCATTCCTCCCAGTCGACCGGAGTGGGCTGCGATGTAACCTCCTCGTTGTTGTCGGCCTCCGAGATAGCCTTGTTGGAGTTGATCTCCTCCTGAGGCAGGCAGTAGATGAGGCGCGGCGAGCGGGCCGGGATATTGAACGTATAGACGTAGGGGGCGTGAGCGCGGCGACGGTCGATGCCCTTGTCGAGACGCATGTATTCGTAGTACATCAGACCTTCGCCCCAGAGCTCTACGCGCTTCTGCTGGAAGATCTCCTCCTGAAGCTGTTCAGCCGTAGTGGCGGCGCTGGCGAAAGCGGGGTCGCGGTAAGTCTTGACAAAGTTCTCGAGGGTAGCCTTGCCCTGAGCAACACCCTGGCTCATGCCCTGTGCCTCGGCGAGGATGTAGTACATTTCCTCGACGCGCATGCGGGGGATATCGTTGCAGAGGTTGGTGGCGGGAAGAGCGCCCTCAAAGGAATCGAACTTCACATTGGTGTAGGGGAAGATAGGAGCCTGCTGAGCCTGCGAATAGATGGGAGTGCCGACATACTGATCGATGTAGGTCTGCTGGGCTGCGCTGAGGTTGGGCGAGGTGTAGTTCTCGTCGAGGAACCAGCCCTTGCGGACGTCGGTCGAGGGGATCGACTCCCAGAGGTCCTTCGACATGTAGCGCCAGCCGCCTACGGTGGTGTAGCCGTCGGAGAACGTGTTGAGGTGCGAGGGCCAGTTTATGATACCGGTCTGCACGCAGCCGTCAGTCTCATTCACGGCGATACCCCACATCCAGTTGTTCTCGTTGAGGCTCACGAAAGTGGGCTTGCTGACGTCGGCGATCGAGGCGGGCGCGCCGGAGAACTTCGAGATGGCGTTCTGGGCGTCGGAAGCAGCCTCGGCGTACTTGCCCATCGACATGTTGACGCGGGCGCGGAGGCCGTAGGCCACAGCGGCCGATACCATACGCTTGGGACGGTCGGTGATGACGCTCGCCGGAGTGACGGGGTTACCGTCGAGCAGGCTGATGGCCTCGTCGAGGTCCTTCATGATCTGCGCGTACACTTCCTCGCAGGTAGCTCGCGGGGCTCCGTTGACGGCTGCGTCGGTCGAGTTCTCGTCGGTCAGCAGCGGCACGCAGGGAGCCTGCGGATTGAACTTGTAGTTGAACTGGTATACCTGGGCGAGGATCCAGTAGTCGAACGCGCGCATGGCGAGCGACTGGGCGCGGAAGAACTTCAGCTTGTTGTCTTCGGTGTCGGGCGAGATGGCGGCCAGGTTGTCGTTGGTCATCTTGATGTTGGCGTAGGTAGGTTCCCAGAACTCATAGGTTACCCATGAGTTGGGGCCCTGCGAGCCGAAGCTCTGCCAGTTGCGGAACCAGTTGTAGCCCGAGTACGCACCGTTCATATCGGCAGTCTGCATGTCCATGCCGAGCATGATGGCGGGATAGCCGAAGTCAAAGTGAGTGTTACTGTAGCTGGAGCCGAGTTCGAGAGCCTGGGAATAGAGGGCCGTGACACTCGCGGCTGCGAGGTCCGGCTTGGCCTCTGCGGCGCCTTCCTTCTGTTCGTTGTTGACGTATCCGCCGAGGTATTCGGTATCGAGGTCCGCGCAGGAAGCCAGCGTACCGATCGAGAGGGCTACGGCAACGTATTTGATTGAATTTTTCATTTCTTTTGTCATTAATCAGGTTGGATTAATTAGAAGCTTACGCGGATACCGCCCGAGATGGCACGGATAGGAGAGTAGGTGTAGTTGTTCGAGCCGTAGTTGTTGGAGGCCGACATGACCTGACGGGGATCGAGGCCCTTGCGCTTGGTCCAGAGGGCTACGTTCTCGGCGGAGCCGTAGATGCGGAGCGATTCGATGCCGAACTTGCCGGTGAACGACTTGGGCAGCGTATAGCCCAGGGTGATGTTGGTAAGCTGCAGATAGTTGCTCGATACGAGGAACCGGTCGCTCATGCTGGTAGCATACTGCTTCTTGGCCTGAGTGTAGAGGGCGGGGATGTCGCTCGTGGGATTCGAGGGCGACCAGGCGTTGTGCAGGTCCTTGTGGAATGCGCCTACCGAAGCGGTGGACATGGTGTTCTGATAGCCTGTGTCGATCATCTTGCCGCCGAACTGATACGAGAAGTTGAGGGTGAGGTCGATGCCGTAGGCATTGACGGTCGTGCCGAAGCCGCCGTAGGCCAGAGGTGCGATGCGGCCCATATGCTTCGAGTAGGAGGTTCGGGCTGCGGCCCAGTCATTGGTCTTGTAGGGTTCGCCCCAGCCGGTCTGGATCTGGTTGCCGTCGGCATCCTCGCCCATGACGGGATCGCGCATCCAGAACAGTGACTGGCCGAGTTGGAGGTCAGTGTACTTGTGGTCCGAGGCAGCCATTGCGTCGAGCTCTTCCTGCGAGCCGAGAACGCCGGCATACTGCGGCAGATAGAGGTCGTAGATCGAGCCGCCCTCCTCGAGGTGCTGGTAGGTGCCGCGTATCCATTCGTAGCGGCCGGGCTCGCCGGTAACCTCGGTCATGATGTCCTTCGGGAGCTTGAGGATCTTGTTCCAGCCGAAGGTGATGTTGGCGTAGATATCCCAGGTGATGTCCTTGGTGTTGACCGGACGGTAGTTGAGGTCGATCTCGAAGCCGTTGTTGCGCATCGAGCCGATGTTGGAGGGAATCGAAGAGTAGCCCAGCGAGGGAGCCACAGGCAGGTTGAAGAGCATGTCCTCGGTCTGGCGGTTGTAGTACTCGACAGTACCGGTCAGCATGCCTTTCCAGAAGCTGAAGTCGACGCCGACGTTGAAGGCGTTCGAAGTCTCCCAGGTCAGGTCGACATTACCCTTCTGGGCGAGCGAGCCGTCGTTGAACACGCCGTTGGCACCTTCCATAATGTAGAAGTCGGCCCAGGGCATATAGAGGGTGGAGCTGCCGATGCCGTCGTTACCGTTCTGGCCGAACGAAGCGCGGAACTTGAGCAGATCGAGGAGGTTGCCCTTGTACGGCTCCATGAATTTTTCCTTGGCGATATCCCAGCCGGCCGACAGCGACCAGAACGTACCCCAGCGGTGACCGGGAGCGAAGCGGCTCGAGCCGTCGCGGCGGACAGAACCCATGAAGTAGTAGCGGCCGTCGTAGGTGTACTTGCCGCGGAAGAGGAAGCCGCGGTGGCTGAGTTCGCGGCGCGAACCGCTGCCGTCCTTCTGGTCGATGGTGTTGCTTACGAAGGGAACCTGAGCCTGATAGAGGTTGCTGCCCTGCGCCGAGAGGTTCTCGACAGCGTATTCCTCCGATTCGTAGCCGGCCATGAGGTCCATCTCATGAACGTCGGCGAAGGTATGGTTGTACGACACGAGGGTCTGGAGAGTCACGTCGTAGGCGCGTGCCTGGCTCTGGACTACCTGGCCGCCCATGGTCTGGAACTGGCCGTAGAGGGGGTTGAGAAGCGTATGTGCGCGCTGGTTGTTGAGGAAGTAACCTACGTTCTCGACAATGCTGAGGCCCTTGATCGGAGTCAGGACGGCGTACCACTTGGCGTCGAAGATATCCGACAGATAGTCGTTCGTATCGTAGAGGAGCGCGCCTGCGGGGTTGCCCTGGGGCATACGGCCGGCGCCGAGGAGGCCGTTGCCGTAGTCCTTGTTGTCGCCGTAGTCGTAAACGGGATTATTGTAGACCTTGTTGTAAACGATCTGGCCTTCGGCGTCGCGGATATAGACCGGATACATCGGGGGAAGACCGTTGACGAAGTAGAATGCGTTGCCCGACGATGTGGCTGAGCCGAGGTCGTTGTCGCGGGGATCGCCGCTGTTTGAATATACATACGACATGCTTGTGCCGATCTTCAGCCATTTCTTGGCCTGATAGTCGACGGTGGCACGGGTGGTGAGACGGTTGAAGTGCGAACCCTTGATGATACCTTCATCCTCGAGATAGGTACCCGAGAGGTAGTACTGCAGACGGTCGGTACCGCCCGATACGGATACGTTGTATTCCTGACGCAGACCGTGGATCAGGGTTTCCTTTTCCCAGTCGTCGGCGATGAAATAGTAGCGGCCGTTGCTGTAGCCGGGGGTTGCATAGGGATTGAACTTGCCGTTCATGTCGAACAGGGCCTGGCCTTCGGGCACCGTCCAGGTCTGGTAGCCGACAGCGCTCCAGAACTCGTTGTTGACGGCTGCGTTGGCGGCTACGGGCGAGAGACCGAAGAAGTTCATCTGTGTATTGTTGAGGGCCTGATAGTAGAGCTCCATCCACTCGCGGGAGTCAGTGATCACGTCATAGTTGGGGAGAGCGCGGCTGTTCGAGCCCCAGCGGGCGTCGAAAGTCACGACAGCCTGGCCTTCCTGGCCTTTCTTGGTGGTGATGAGGATGACACCGTTGGCACCGCGGGCACCGTAGAGAGCGGTCGATGCGGCATCCTTGAGGACGGTCATCTCGACTATATCCTGGGGAGAGATGTTGGCGGGGTCGCCCATATAGGGAACGCA
>CAJJQT010000089.1 GCA_905193995.1 uncultured Porphyromonadaceae bacterium
AGGAGCTCACGCCCACCAGCTCCCAGAAGAGGTACATCTGGAAGATGTTGGTGGCCACTACCAGGCCGAGCATCGAGAAGCTGAACAGCGACAGGAACGCGTAGAAGCGCTGGAAGCCTTTTTCGTAGACGCCGTGGTGGTCGCGCATGTAGCCGAGGCTATAGAGATGCACCATGAAGGATATGGTGGTGATCACGACGAGCATCATTGCCGAAATCGGGTCGAGGAAGAAACCGAGGCTGATGGCGAGACGGTCGGTGAACTGAAGCCATGTGGTGTTGAATACCACATGCTGGAGGCGTTCGCCGGCCTCGTTGATGAACATCGGGTCACCGCCGAAGAAATATGTGAAGGCGGTGTAGTAGGCCAGCACGAGCACCGTGCCCATGCCGAGCGTACCGAGCGTACCGGCCAGCGGATGGCTCATCTTCTTGCCGCACAGGCCCAGGAAGATAAACATGAACAGGGGTATCGCCAGTATAAGGATAGGTATCGTAGGGCTCATGTCGGTCAGAATTTCATTTGGTTAAGCTCCCTGACATCGACATTGTGAACCGAGCGGAACACGTTGATGATGATGGCGATGGCCAGGGCCGTCTCGGCGGCCGCGATGGCGATGGCGAAGAGCGTGAACATCATGCCCTCCATCTGGCCGGGGAAAAGGAAGCGGTTGAATATCACAAAGTTCATGTCTACGGCATTGAGCATCAGTTCAAGCGACACCAGCATCGCGATCATATTGCGACGGGTGAGGAAACCGTAGAGTCCGCAGCAGAACATGATCAGCGACGGAACGAGGTAGTAAACAGCTGTCAATTCCATAGTGTCAACGTTTGCGGGCGACCACGATGCCGCCGATTATACATGCGAGCAACAATACGCTGACGGCCTCGAAAGGCAGGAGATACTGGCCTTCGCCCGCGCCCATCATGGCCTGACCGATGGTGTGCATCGTAGGCATGTCGGCTGCCGGCTTGGCAGTGTAGAAGTTGCAGCGTAAGAGAAGCGACCAGCCGGTGACCAGCAGCATCGCCACCGAGGCAATAAGCCCCAGCACGCGGCGCTTCGACTCCAGACGTTCCGAGTTGTGGCCCGGATGCGACGTCAGGAGGATCGCAAACACGAACAGCACCACTATACCGCCGGCATACACCGCTATCTGCACAGCGCCGAGGAACTGATAGTCGAGCATGAAGTAGACTACAGCGGCGGCAAACAGGGTGAAGAGCAGGTAAGTGGCGGCGCGCAGGATTTTGCGGGTCGTCACGGCCAGTACCGAGAAGATGACCATCGCCGCGGCGACGATCACATACAAGATGATACTTCCTACTGATTCCATATTGGTTTATTGTTTTTTATTATTCGGTTTTGGAGCCCTTGGCGGCTTCGCGCTGAGCCTTGAGCGCGGCGGCCTTCTCGAGGGCGGCGCGTATCTTGGCTTCCTTCTCGGGATCGCCCTTTGCGGCAGCGAGAGCCTTGGCGGCTGCAGCGTCGGCGGCCGACGGAGCGGGGGCCGCGGGGGCTTCCTTGGCTGCGGGAGCGGCTGCTGCGGCGCCTTCGCGCTCGGCTTTCAGAGCGGCGGCCTTGGCCTTGGCGGCAGCTATCTTGGCTTCCTTCTCGGCGGCCAGGCGGGCTTTCTCCTCGGGAGTCAGCTCGGGCTCGGGCTTCTCGGGCAAGTAATTGAGCTGCTTGACAAGCTTCGAACGCGTGAACACGGCCTGTTCGAAATCATTGTTGAAACGCAGCGCGCCCGTCGGGCATGTGGTCACACACAGCTGACAGAACGTACACGACCCCAGGTCGTAGATGTAGCGGTCGAGTTTCTTCTTCTTTGTGCCCGCCGGCGTGTCGACCATTTTCGATTCGACGGTGATGGTGCCGTTGGGGCAGTTGCGCTCGCATGTTCCGCATGCGATGCACTTGTGGTTGCCGTCCTGATCGTAGATCAGCTCCAGGACTGCGCGGAACCGCTCGGGCCACTTGTACGTATCGCGGTCTTCGGGATAACGTTCGGTGATCTTGGGCGTCACAAATTCCTTGCCGGTCACCTGCATGCCCTTCAGAAGGGAGGCGATGCCGGTGCCCAGAGATGAGAAATATTCTTTTACACTACCCATTGATTAATGATTGGTTGGTATCTTAACTATGGTTATTTCTTTATATGTCAGTCACGCACCTGGCCGCCGACGATGTCGAGCAGCTCGCTGGTGATGGATTGCTGTCGCAGTTTGTTGTATTCGAGCCGCAGCTGGTCGAGCAGCTTCTTGGCGTTGTCGTTGGCGGCCTGCATGGCCATGACGCGGGCTGCCTGCTCCGATGCGCGGTTCTCGACGAAGATCTCCTGGGTGAGGGCCAGCAGATACATGGGCAAAACGCTCTCGAAGATGTGGCGCGCGTCGGGCTCGAAGATATATGGACGCGATTCGGCTCCGACGCCGTCGGCCTTGTCGTCGTGCTCGAACGCCGCGGCCGACAGGGGGAGCAGGCGGTCGGTGGTGGCCACCTGGCGCCCGGCGCTCCGGTAATTCATATATACGATGTCGACCGCATCGGTCGCACCGCTGAGGAATTCGTCGCGAAGCTTGAATTCGAACGACTTGACTGCCGCGCCCTCGCTTTTAGAGTTGACATCGGGAATCTCGGTCACCTCGACGCTGCCGCGCAGGCGGTCGACAGCCTTGAGCATCTTGCGGCCGACGGGCACGACCTCAACGCGGAGGCCCTCGCCATGGGCCGAACGCAGATTTTCGATCTGCTGTTCGAGGTATTTGACCAGATTGACGTTATATGCTCCGCAAAGGCCGTCGTCGCTGCCCATCACCACGACGGTGACCTTCTGCAGCGGCCGGCTTTCGGCCAGCGGCGAAGCGAAGGGGGCGTCGGCCGAGAGCAGATTGGCGATGATGCCCTCGATGGTCGACCGGTAGGGCTTCAGACGCCTGAGGGCGCCCTCGGCCGTATGCATCTTGGCCGAGGATATCATCTTCATCGCTCCGGTAATCTTCTCCGATGAGGCTACCGACCCGATGCGTCCTTTCAATTCTCTTAATGTTGCCATTTGCGGTTGCGGTTATTCGTTAAAACTGTCCGGCTATCTGACTTGCGGCCTCGGCGAGCTTGGCTGTCACGTCATCGGTGAGCTTGCCCTCGGCGATGGTCTGCAGCACATCCTTGTACTTTGCCTGAAGCAGCTGCACGAACTGCTTCTCGAACTCGGCGACCTTGTCGACGGGCACGTTCTCGAGCAGACCGTTGACGCCGCAGTAGATTTCGGCCACCTGCTCAGCCACGGGTACGGGATGATACTGGGGCTGGATGAGCAGGCGCTCGTTCTTGCGGCCTTTGTCAATGACGCGTGCGGTGACGGCGTCGATGTCTCCGCCGAACTTTGTGAACGACTCCAGCTCGCGGAACTGGGCCTGGTCAATCTTGAGCGTGCCGGCCACCTTCTTCATCGACTTGATCTGGGCATTGCCGCCGACACGCGACACGGAGATGCCGACGTTGATGGCCGGACGGATACCGCGGTTGAACAGGGCCGTCTCGAGGTAGATCTGGCCGTCGGTGATAGATATGACGTTGGTCGGGATGTAGGCCGAGACGTCGCCGGCCTGGGTCTCGATGATGGGAAGCGCGGTGAGCGAGCCGCCGCCCCTGACTATCGGTTTGAGGACTTCGGGCAGGTCGTTCATGTTCCTGGCGATCTCCTCGTTGTCGATGATCTTGGCGGCGCGTTCGAGCAGACGCGAGTGGAGGTAGAAGATATCGCCCGGGTAAGCCTCGCGTCCCGAGGGGCGCTTGAGGATCAGCGAGATCTCACGGTAGGCGACGGCCTGCTTCGAGAGGTCGTCGTAGACGATGAGTGCGTCGCGGCCCGAGTCGCGGAAGTACTCGCCGATGGCTACGCCGGCGAAAGGCGAGTAGTAGCGCATCGAGGCCGAGTCAGCTGCCGTAGCGGCTACGACTACGGTGTAGTCCATGGCGCCGTAGCGGCGGAGGGTCTCGACGGTGGCTGCCACCGAAGAAGCCTTCTGGCCGATGGCCACATAGATGCAGTATACGGGCTTTCCGTCGTCGAAATTCTTGCGTTGGTTGATGATAGTGTCGATGGCAATGGCGGTCTTGCCGATCTGGCGGTCGCCGATGATGAGCTCGCGCTGTCCGCGGCCGATGGGCACCATCGAGTCGACGGCCTTGATGCCAGTCTGCAGCGGCTGGTTCACGGGCTGGCGGTAGATGACGCCGGGAGCCTTGCGCTCCAGCGGCAGGCGCATCAGGTCGCCGGCGATGGGACCGCGGCCGTCGATAGGCTCGCCGAGGACGTTGATCACACGGCCGAGCAGGCCTTCGCCCACGGGAATCGAAGCGATCTCGCCCGTGCGCTTGACGCTCATCCCTTCGGTCACCTTGTCGACATTGTTCAGCAGAATGACGCCGACATTGCTTTCCTCGAGGTTAAGGGCCACGCCCTTTACGCCGTTTTCAAACTCTACGAGCTCGTTGGCGCGCACGTTGTCAAGTCCATACACATGGGCCACACCGTCGCCTACCTCGAGCACCTGGCCGACTTCCTCGAAGTTGACCGTCGTGTTGACGCTCTCGAGCTGCTGTTTTAAGACTTCTGAAATCTCGCTTGGATTAATCATTGTGGGCTATAGCGGGGTAAAGAAAATTAAACTTATTGGAGGAGTGAGAGCCTGAGCTCTTTGAGTTGATTCGAGAGCGAGGCATCAAGACGCTCGTTGTCGATGTTGATCACGAAGCCGCCGATGAGCGACGGGTCCACACGGGTGCTGAATTCCATCGAGGCTCCCTTGAGCTCGCGGGCGATCAGGTCTTTGATGCGTTGCATGACGGCCGGATCGAGCGGAGCGGCCGATACGACCTCGACACGCCGGATGTTGTTCTCGCGGCGGTAGATGTCGGCGTAGGCGCGGGCGATCAGATCGATCATGTCGATGCGGCGGTTTTCGACAAGCAGCTTCAGGAAGTCGGCGTAGGTGGTGTCGGCTGCGGTAGCGCCGGCAGCCGTGGTGAGAAGTTTCACCTTGTCGCCGACGGCCACGAAGGGGTTCGACACGGTCGCTTTCAGGTCCGGCATTTCGTCGAACGAGCGCTGCAGCGTGTTCATCAGCTCATAAGTGCGCGAGGCGGTGCCGCGGTCGAGGTCGACCTTGTACAGAGCCATCGCATATCGCCGGGGAATGAGACCTTGATTCATATTCGTGCGGATGATCGTTATTTCTTCTCGATGTCGTCGAGCAGAGAATTTACGAGCTTAGTCTGAGCCTTTTCGTCCTGCATCTGGTTCTTGACCACCTTGGACGCGATCTCGAGAGCGAACTCGCTGACTTGGTTGCGGAATTGGAGCTGAGCTTCTTTTTGCTGTTGCTGAATCTGGAGCTTGGCGTTGTCCATCACCTTCTGTGCCTCCTGCTGCGCGCTGTGGCGCGCATCCTCGATCATCTGGGTCTTGATGCGGTCGGCATCGCGCATCATATCGGCCTGCTGGCGACGGGCCTCATTAATCACTTCCTGGGCACTCTGACGGGCATTGTCGAGCTGTTCTTTCGCACTCTGGGCATATTCCACACCCTTGTCGATCAGATCTGCTCGCTTGTCAACCGACTTGATGATGACGGGCCACGCGAACTTCCACAGGATGAAGAAGAGGATCGCGAATGACACGAACATCCAGAAGACGAGTCCGAAGTCAGGGGTGAATAGTTCCATTATTCAACGTTTTGGGTTAAAGCGTGGGCAGAAACCGGATTATACGAAGAGGGCAAGGATGCAGACGATCACAGCGAAGAGGGCGACACCCTCGATCAGGGCTGCGATCACGATCATGTTACTGCGGATGTCGCCGGCTGCCTCAGGCTGACGGGCGATAGCCTCCATGGCCGAGCCGCCGATTTTGCCGATACCGATACCTGCGCCGATGGCTGCGATTGCTGCGCCGATGCTGGCGCCGAGTGCTGTTCCTGATGCGACTGCTGCTAAAAGTCCTAACATAGTTTTTTGTGTTTAAGAGGTTTGATATTTTTGTTTACTTATTATCTCATTTGGTTGCCGCGGCTGCCACAGCGGGCTGAGCGGCTGTCTTTCCGTTCTTTTCTTCTTTTTCGCGTTCTTCTTTCTTATGCTCTTTCTCCTGGGCCAGCGATATGAATATTGTCGACAGCATGGTGAACACATATGCCTGGATGAAGCTTACCAGCACGTCGATAAGCAGCATGAATACCGAGAAGATGATCGACACCACCGAAGTGGCCGCGCCGATGGCGGGGCTCATGGCCGCGAAAATGAAGATAAGCAGCGTGAGGACGATCACGATCATGTGCCCGCCCATCATGTTGGCGAACAGACGGACCGTGAGGGCCGCCGGCTTGGTGAAGATGCCGAATACCTCGATCACCTGCATGATCGGGAGGGGAAATTTCAGCCAGATAGGCACGTCGGGCCAGAAGATTTCCTTCCAGTAGTGCTTGTTGGCAAGCAGATTGGTCATCAGGAAGGTGAAGACGGCCAGCACAAGCGTCACGGCGATGTTGCCCGTCAGATTTGCACCGCCGGGGAAGACTACGATCAGGCCGAGCAGGTTCATCGTCAGAATGAAGAAGAACACCGACAGCAGGTATGGCGCGAAGCGCGGCGCCTGGGGCCCGAGGGTCGATTTGATGACGCCGTCGTAGATGAACGTGACGACGGCCTCAATGGCTCCGAGGCCCTTGCGGGGGGCCTTGAACTCCTTGTGGCGGCGGTGGAATCTTGCCAGCCACAGCATAAGCCCGACGACGAGTATCACGGTGATGAACAGGGCCAGGACATTCTTGGTGATCGAGATGTCGAACGGCTTCTCCTCATGTCCGTCGACGATCTCTACGATCTTGCCCTTGTACGGGCTGTCCTTGCCTGCTATCCTGAATTCGGCGTCGCCGTCCTTGTACGTCCTGCCGTCGGCCACGCGCGATGACGAAAAGCAGTGGAAGCCGTCCGAGCCCCATACGAGGATCGGGAGCGGGATGCGCTTGTGATGGTTGAAGGGCACTTCCCAGCCGTAGCCGTCGCCAAGGTGCTCGAAGATGATTTCCTTGGGGTCAATAGCCTTTGCGGGCTGTCCGCCGGCCGCAGCGTCCGACGCCTTGGCGGGCATCAGCAAGCCCGACAGCAGCGACATGAGCAATATGCAGATTATTCGGGTCATGACCGGGATCAGTATAGGCAGACTGACACTACGTTGTTGTCGACATCGGCTATGCCGCCGTCGATGCGGCGCGTTTCCTTATGGCCGGCTGCGTCGGTATACTCGATATCGCCTGCGGCGAGGGTCGACACCAGCGAAGCGTGATTTCTGAGCACCGTGAACGAGCCTAAGGCGCCCGGAAGGGTCACCGACGTCACCTCGCCTTCGAAAACAATGGCTTCGGCCGATATAATCTTGAGTGTCATTCTGTATGATTAATAATTAAAGTCCGAATTATTTCACTTCGGCAAGCAGGCGCTTGCCCTTCTCGATGGCCTCGTCGATGGTGCCGACATTGAGGAATGCCTGCTCGGGATACTGGTCCATCTCGCCGTCCACAATGGCGGCAAAGCCCCGCAGGGTCTCCTTCAGCGGCACATACA
>CAJJQT010000090.1 GCA_905193995.1 uncultured Porphyromonadaceae bacterium
TACAGATGCAGTTATTCAGGCTGTTAATGCACAGGACAGACCTATTGTATACATGCTCTGGGGAAGACCGGCACAAAGTAAAATCCCAATGCTTACTAATCCAAAGCATCTTATACTTACAGCCCCTCATCCAAGTCCGCTCTCAGCATACAGAGGCTTTTTTGGCTGTAAACATTTCAGCAAAGCTAATGAATTTTTGAAAGCAAATGGAGCAGAGCCGATTGACTGGCAGATAGAAAATATATAGAAATACGTAATAAAATCCCCCAGGTATCATCAGACACCCGGGGGATTTTTTGAGCGAATTAAACACTCAATATTAGGAGAACAATAATATGAATGAAAACTAGAAAGTTTTATTCATCTGAATCTAATTCGCTGTCTGCTAATGCACCAACAGAAGATACAATTACAACTGTGGCGATAATTGAAACAGCAACTCCAATGATTGGACCAATAAATAACATAAACATTGAATAATCAATCCCCTTTACTAAATAAAATAAAGCTACGTTTTAAAAACTAATCTAATAATAACACTACTTAGATTCTTTTGCAAGATTTTTATTTGCGGTTGCGAGCATAAGCTTGATTCTGTTAAGCTGGTTGACTTCTGAAGCACCCGGGTCGTAGTCAACTGCAATGATATTTGACTCAGGGAAAGCAGCACGAAGCTCTTTAATTACGCCCTTACCAACAATATGGTTAGGAAGACATGCAAATGGCTGACAGCATACAATGTTTCCTGCACCATTATGTATGAGTTCAATCATTTCGCCTGTAAGCAGCCATCCTTCACCAGTCTGGTTGCCGAGTGAAACAAGGTCTTTTGCAAGAGCAGCTGTTTCTTGGATACTTGATGGAGCAGTAAAACGCTTGCTTTCTTTTAATGCTTTTGTAGAGCTCTTTCTGAACCATTCAAGAATTTTAATAACTGAATTGTTCAAAAATGCTGATTTCTTTGAAGCACCGAGGTAATCACGCTTGAAGTTTGCATTTTCGGCACAGTAAAGCAGGAATCCCATAAGGTCAGGAACAACAGCTTCAGCACCTTCACTTTCAAGCAGGTCTACAATGTAATTGTTGGCAGAAGGAAGGAATTTTACAAGGATTTAAAAAAATGGTTTTAGGTATTTAGTGTTAGACCCACAGACGAAGTCGAGCCGCGAGGTTCGACTTCTTTCGTCTGAAAGTGCTCCGCTCATTGCTGCCGCGCGACTTCCGGCAATCATTCAGAATTTTTTTCGCGGAAAGGCATCGATATAGCTCCCTTCGGTTGAATTATAGATATTCACACCCCGCGATCGGGCGAAGCGGGCTATCTGATGATAGCTGTTGAAAGCGATGTAGAAGCTTTTGAGAATGTCATGCAGATGATAACCCTTATATTCGGTGACGCTGCGTTTTTTCTCGGCGTCGGAGTCATTGTAGAAATGCGGCTGGACCGATACGACATGGTTGTCGTCGTCGACGCGGATTGTTTCGAGCCACGAATGATCTGCCCCGGCGATGTAAATATCAGTAAAACCCGCACGTATGGCAATCATGAGTGCCGGAATCAGCACATTGCGGGGACGCGGCATGGCCCAGCCGGACGAGAATGCAATTTTTTCGAGCCACGCGAAAGCGTCGATTCCCACGAAGTTGAATGTGGCAAGTTTCACAGCCGAATCCTTTCCAAGCAGTTCCGCAGCCCGGCGTCGCCTTGTGACCGGCACGAAAAGCGTCATCGGCCAGTCGGCGCGCGATATACGGTCCCATAGCGTTTTTACGTTTTCATGACTCAGTCCGGTAAAGAAATGGGGATCGGCCAACACATAGTAGTCAGGCCGTATCAGACTGAATTCGGGAGCATTTGCCATGAAATTGACACACATGGTCGTAGTGCGGCCAAGGAAATCGCTCCGTTCGGCAAGCGTGCGGCGCAGCGAAGGGCCGTTGGCCAGTATTACCAGCCGGCGGTCGCCGGCGGCAATCCGTGCCGCCCCTACTGTCCGGCGCGACAACGCGAGCATCTTGCCTGCGGCAAGAAGCGACGAACCGGCGAGCCTTAAAAATTCAGAGGCTTTCATCGTCATAAACATGTGTTCTGAGATACTCGGTCACCGGCGTGGGTGTGAACCCGAATTCAGCGGCAAACACCGAGCCGTTGGCCAAATCGTTGGTTGTGATCATATCCATCAGCTCACGCGTCATCAGAAAGCGCGCCCAGCGGCGTTTCAGGCGGTAGATGCGGCGGCTGTCGAGCCTGACTGCCAGTGCTTCGGCGAGTTCCTCGAATGTAGGATCAGCCATGTCAGTGACAGTATGGTTGCCGCCGCAGCGGTAGACGAGCGCTACGGCACGCGCCACATCCGTAGCATGCACGGTCGAGATACGGGCACCGTTGCCGGCGATATGGTACAGGCGTCCGCGGGCTATCGCTTTGGCGAGTTCCATCGGTTTGCCGGTCATTCCAGTTCCTACGATGTTGGGGCAGTAGAGGCCCGCTGCTCCGGAAGGCTTTTCGGAAAGCCGCGACTCGTCCTGAGTTATGAAAACGGTAAAATCGGCTGTCTCACCATCGCCTACGATCTCGAAATCAGCCATTTCTCGGACAATATACGGCATTACGAAGCCGCAGCCGGCGGCAATGACACGCAGTGTCGGTTTATCTTTCATATTTCGGGACAATGAATAAGTTCTTGACTACGGTGAAATACTTAAATAGGAGTCGCAGCGGATTGGCCGGCAGTCCGTTAAGCCTGAGCGCCTTAAGTTTTTCAAGATTGTTGAACCATATGCGCGACAGGAAAGCCGTGGAGCGGCCGCCGGTCGACATTTCCGCCAGCACCCGGGGCAGATACTTACCTGTTAGCGACTTGTCGTTGAAAATACGGATCCAGTAATCGAAATCGGCCGCATTGGGCATATCAAGACGGTATAGACCGACTTTTCTGAATGCCTGCGCCCGTATGTAGAGCGTAGGATGCGGCGGCACGACACCGCCCTTGATCTGCGACGGGTGGAAATTGCCGGCGTAGTAGATGCGCACATGCTTGCGCGTGGCGGGTTTCACATAGCGCATGTCGCCGTAAATAAAATCGAGGTCGGGATGCGACTCAAACTGGCGGCTGATCTCCTGTAGTATGTCCCCCTCAGGCATCAGATCGTTGCCGTGGACAAAACCCAGTATATCGCCGCTCGCGATGCCGAAGCCGTAGTTGAGGGCATCGTAGACCCCTCTCGGCTCCCTTTCGACAAACTTTACGCCAGGAAATTCACCGACGACTTCACGCGTACCGTCGGTCGACATGCCGTCGATGACTATATGCTCCAGCTCGGGATAATGCTGATCGGCCACGCTCTGCAGTGCTCTGCGCAGGGCGTCCGCTTCGTTGAGTGTGGCTGTGACTATGGATATTTTCATGACGGATGTTGCATTGAATAGCAGATGAGCAGAGCTGTCAGAAGCAGAGCGGCGAACACGGCCAGCCAGATCCACAGCGAGCGGCGCCTGCGGCAATCAAGGGCTACGATGGCTGCGGCGGGCAGCAGCAGCGGCAGATAGGGCAGGCAGTAGCGCGATATGCGGCCCGACGACATGTAGGCCGTGATCACCGTGAGGATGACACCCCAGACGACAGTGAGCTGCTGGCGCCGCGGTGCCCTGTAGGCACAGCCGAAGATCCAGTAGATGATCAGCGCACCGGCCAGATACCAGAAATAGCTTATGTGAGCCACAGCCACGCCCGGTCCGAAGATAACGTGGCGTTCAAAACCCCACGGGAACGGTAGCAGGAACTGTATCGCAACAGATACGGGCAGCCACAGCAGCTTTATGTAGAAGGGAAGCATGGTGTAGTCACCCACTATATTGTCCCACGGACGGGTTGCGTCGTCGGTGAGTATCATTTTTGCGCATTCATCCGATGTGACGGTGTTAATTATATCGTCGGGCCAGGGCATGAACATCCGGTTGACAATCTGGCCTCCTACGAGCGCTGCGGCGGCAAGGGCGAGCAGACTCAGCCTTGTGCGCACGCCGGCTCCGATCATGAACAGCAGACAGCCCACAGCGAGCATGAACGACATATTATGCCGTGCGACAAGCAGAACCGCAAGCGCGGGAATCATCACAGCCACATCCCGGAGACTGAAGCCGCTTCCCCTGCGCGAAGAGGCAATCATACGGTCTATGACAATAGAAAACATGCAGGTCACGGGGAGATCCTTGACCAGGACCGAGCTGTGGGCCAGCAGGTAGCACATCAGCGCGCCTATGATCATTGCCGCCAGGCCCACGTCGCGCCGGCCGGTGAGCTGCCGGGCTATGGAACCGATCATGACGATCGTGACTGCGTAGCACAGCGACACGAAGAATATCGGGTAAGCGACCGACCTTCCGTAGACCCACAGAATTCCCGCTGTGACGAACGACATACCGGAAATGACCGAGTCGGGCTCCGGATCGCCGAAAACCATGTGGCATGCCCAGTTCCAGTCGCGCATGGCGTCGTAGTTTTGCAGCAACGGATCTGCGGCTGTCCGTCCGGCTGCGGCCGTGAAATAATTTACGTTGATTATGACCAGAACGACCGACAGTGTGGCCGAAACAAGCGTCACCGTTCTTGCGGCAGCCGAGTCGCTGCGGGTCACGTGCAGCAATCCCAAAGCGGCAGCCAGAATGGCTGCATATCCCACAGCCGACACAGCCGCTCCTGCTCCGGGAAGCGCACACGCAAGCAGCGTCACCCCTACAAAGCATACGGCGACAGCCGTCGGAAAAGCTACAGCAGTTCTTTTCATGCCACAAAGTTAGTTATTTTTGTCAGATTAGCCTTTATTTTTTTGGCATTTGGCGAGAAAATAGCGGCAGCGGATACATCGGGCAATGAAATTTTATTAATTTTGCAGACAGAATGAACAATGCTGAAGCAAAAACGGCAAACGGCCCGATCAACATTGACCTGGGACGCATCCTCGGCGAGCGCAAAGCCACACGCTGCGTGCCCGGATTTGTCGTAGGGTGGCTCAAGCGCCTTATCTGTCAGGACGAGCTCAACGAGATGCTGCGCGTGGCATATCCGCGGCGCGGCGCCGACTTCTGCCGCGCCGTACTCGACCATCTCGGCGTCCGCGTGCGCGTCAGCCACGAGGAGCGGCTGCCCGACCCTTCGGTCAGGCGCGTTATCTACGTCAGCAACCATCCCCTGGGCGGCCTCGACGGCATGGCGCTAATCGACTGGGTGACGCGGCGCCACGGCATCGCTCCACGCTTCGTGGTCAACGACCTGCTGATGGCCGTCGAGCCCCTGAGCGACGTGTTTCTGCCCGTCAACAAGCATGGCGCGCAGTCGCGCGGCTCCATCTCGGCCATCGACCGGGCTCTCGACGACGACCGCCCCATGATCATCTTCCCCGCAGGACTGTGCTCACGCCGCCGCGGCGGCGTAGTGACCGATCTGGAGTGGAAAAAGATGTTCGTGCTGAAGGCGCGCCAGACCGGGCGCCCCATTCTGCCGCTCCACTTCAAAGGATGCAACAGCCCGCGCTTCTACCGCCTGGCACATCTGCGCGAGCGGCTCGGCATACGCCTCAACATTGAAATGGCACTCCTACCTGCCGAAGTATTCCGCGCCCGCGGTAAAGAATTTGAAATTGTATGCGGCGATCCTGTCGACGCGACGGCTCTCAAGGGCGACGCCCGGACCGTAGCCGCCGACATCCGCCGATATGTCATAGAGCTATAAGATATGAACCAGAAAATCATCAACCCGGTACCGACCGAACTGATCGAACGCGAACTGACCGAAGAGCGATTCCTGCGCGACACCAACAAAGGCGGCAATAAGATATACATCGTCGACGCCCATAACTCTCCTAATGTGATGCGCGAGATAGGACGTCTGCGGGAGATCGCCTTCCGCCTTGCCGGCGGAGGCACCGGCAAAGACTGCGATGTCGATGAATTCGACACCATGACGCCCGCCTGCCAGCAACTGCTGGTCTGGGATCCGAACGAAAAGCAGATACTGGGAGGCTACCGATATATCTGCGGCAAGGACATCCGCACCGACGCGCAGGGGCGTCCGCGCATCGCCACCGCACATATGTTCAGGTTCTCCGACAGGTTCATCAACGACTACCTTCCTTACACCATCGAGCTCGGACGCTCCTTCGTACGTCCCGAATACCAGTCGTCGCAGGTCGGAGCAAAAGCCCTCTACGCCCTTGACAATCTGTGGGACGGCCTGGGGAGTCTCACCGTGATCCATCCCGACATAAAGTATCTCTTCGGCAAGGTGACCATGTACCCCAACTACACAGCCAAGTGCCGCGACATGATACTCTACTTCCTGCACAAGCATTTTCCGGACCCCGACGGGCTCGTGCGCCCCATCACGCCGCTGCCTTTCGAGAGCGATCCGCGCGAGATGGAGAAAATATTCACCTCCGACAATTTCCGTGAGGACTACCTGATACTCAACGCCAACGTGCGCGCCCATGGCGACAACATACCTCCGCTGGTCAACGCCTACATGAGTCTGTCGCCCACGATGCGTATGTTCGGGACAGCCATCAACGACGAATTCGGCAATGTCGAGGAGAGTGGCATATTCTTCGCCGTCGACGAAATCCTCGACGCAAAAAAACGCCGTCACATCGACACCTACCGGCCATCGCTGCCCCTGTCGCCCGATATATAAGGCCACATACCGGACTGACAAAGAAACAGGTCTGACTGCCGCCATGCGGCAATTGTCAGACCTGTTTTTTCGTACGTTTACAACTTAGCGTTCAGCGTTCGTCGCTCTTGGTCGGCATGTGCTCGTAGAGTTTCTTTTCGAGTTCGGAGCCCTGCTGGAGCCCGACGGTGCGCCATACGGCCTCGCCGTTCTTGAACAGAATCAGCGTCGGCACGCTCTGCACATTGTACTTCATGGCGAGCTCGCGGTTGGCGTCGATATCGACCTTGATGATATTGGCCTTGTCTCCGACTTTGGCTTTGACTTGCTCGAGTATAGGCGACTGCATCTTGCAGGGGCCGCACCAGGTGGCAAAGAAATCGACCAGAGTGGGCTTGTCTTCACCTATGATTTTGAAAAAATCGTTCATGATTTTAGGGTTTTGAAGTTTTTATTACTGAAAATACAACAACGCAGCCCGGCTATTGTTCACTCGGCTACTGCCCCGCACAACTCCTTGCGCAGGTTGTAATGGTCGCGCAGGTTTTCGAAATTGTCGACGGCCGACCGCAGCAAGTCGGTATCGGCAAAGGGATCGTAACCTTCGAGCGCGACTGCCGGAGTGATCGAGTCGGGCACTTCGGGCACGTTTAGTCCGGTTTCGAGCCGAGGCAGCCCGAAAGCGTCTGTAAGCGCGTCTATCACAGTCTGCGAGGCTCGCTTCTTGCCCGCCTCGCTGTATCCGGCGATGTGCGGCGTGGCTATGTCGGCCAGACCGAGCAGTTCTCGGTCGATATCCGGTTCGCCTTCCCAGCAGTCGACGATGGCCGGGCCGGCCGTACCCGACTTCAGGGCTTCCTTCCATGCCTCCGTGTCAGTCACAGGGCCGCGGGCGGCATTGATGACGATTGGAGCGCGGCGCAGCGAGCCAAAAAAACGGCTGTCGGC
>CAJJQT010000091.1 GCA_905193995.1 uncultured Porphyromonadaceae bacterium
TTCGGCGGCCGACATGCGGCGCAGATCGTCGCCGTCGAGCAGCACTCTGCCCACCAGGGGCGGCTGGGAGCCGGTAAGGGTGCGCAGCAGGGTCGACTTGCCGCTGCCGTTGGCGCCGATGAGCGCCGTCAGCGTGCCGGGCGCGGCTTCCGCGCAGACATCGGCCAAAACGGTCCGGTGGCCGTATCCGACAGTCAGATTTTTAGCGACAAGTGCCATATCAGTTGAAGTAAAATATTGAGCGGCGGCGCACTATGATGTATATGATGACCGGAACGCCGATGACGGGCGTGACCGCGTTGAGCGGTATGATGCCGCGCGGTCCGGGAGCTATGCAGGCGAGCAGACAGACGACTCCGACCGCCGCGCCGATCAGCGCCGAGGCCGGCAGCAGCCGCCGGTGGTCGGAGGTGTGCAGGGCCAGACGCGCGATGTGGGGAACGACCAGGCCGATGAAGCCCACGGGGCCGCACCAGGCTGTCACGACAGCGGTCAGCGCGCCCGAGAGCAGCAGCAGGCCGCGGCGGGTGGCGCGGATGCTGACTCCCGCCGACGCAGCGTAGCGCTCTCCGAGCAGCAGCGCGTTGAGAGTCTTGGCGTAGAGGGCCGACAGCAATGCCGGTGCGGCCGTCAGCGCGGCGAAGGCGGGCAGCTCGGTCGAGGTGACGCCTCCGAAGCTCCCGAGCCCCCAGATGACGAAGGTGTGGACGCTCTCGCGGGTAGCGAAGAAGTTGAGCAGCGAGATGGCCGACGAGGCCAGGTAGCCGATGAGGATGCCGACGATCAGCAGCATGGTCGACGACCGCAGCAGGGCCGACATCACTGTCAGCAGCAGCATCACGGCCAGGGCGCCCGCCAGCGCACCGGCCACCACCGCAGCGCGGCTCCACAGGCCGACGACGGCGCCGAGAGCCATGATCACTATGGCAACGCCGAGCGACGATCCGGCCGAGATGCCCAAGATCGACGGGCCGGCCAGCGGATTGTCGAAGGTGGTCTGCATCAGCAGCCCGGCCACCGAGAGGGCCATGCCGGCAAGGGCGGCCGTGGCCAGGGCCGGCAGTCGCGTCTCCAGCACGATGTAGTCCCAGGCCTGATTGCCCGAGCCGTGGCCGGTAATGATGTCGAGAATCGCGCCGGGCGGAATGTCGGCCGCACCGGCAAGCAGGCAGCCTGCGCCCGCAAGGATAAGTACTGCGGCCGTAAGAGCGAAAACCGTTGTCTGCCGTGATGCTGCCGTCATTTGAGCTGCCTGTAATATCTTAATCTGTAGCCCGGCTGCAGCTCGGGATGGAAAATGTGGACCATGTCGGCCAGCACGCGCTCGGGATGGAAGGCGATGTCGCGGAACATCGGCGTGGTGAGCGTGTTGCACACGTAGACCCCGGCCGGAAAGGCCGCGAACGCCCGCGCATGGGGCATGTCGGCCTCGAGGCGCGCCGCGTCGGTGTCGCCCATTTCATTGAGCAGCCAGAAGTCGGCACCGGCCGCGCTGGCCATGACAGCCTCCTCCGCGAGCTGCTGCGAGCCGGTCGACGGCTCGTCGGCCCAGGGAAAGGCCGCGCCGGCGTCGGCCAGCATCCGCGCCTTGTAGCTTGCTCCGCCGGGCATGTACCACACCCCCGCGTAGGGCCGCTCGGTGATGACCGTCGGGCGCGTGGCGCAGCTGTCGGCCTTCGCGCTGAGCCGCCGGTAATCGGCCTTAACTCCGGCGAATATCGAGTCGGCGCCTTCGGGATTGCCGTAGAGGAGTCCGATCAGACGCAGCCACTCGGCCCGCGCCAGCGGATCAGGCTCCAGGTAGTCCGACATATAGATAATCGGAATCCCGGCCTTGGCCACCGCATCCGGCTCTGCGCCTTCCATGGGCGAGAGCAGTATGGCGTCGGGGCTGAGCGAAATGATCTTCTCGACCGAGGGCGACATCGACGAGCCTATGTCGGCCACGCGGCCGTCGTCGAGCCGGGCTTTCATCGGATCGTCGGGTGCGAAATAGGCGGCGTCGGCCACTCCGGCCACGGCGTCGGCCCGGCCGAGTTCGTCGATGGCCGAGGTATGCACCATCGAGTAAACCACCGACCGCTGCAGCGGTACCTCTACCACCGTGAAGCTGTCGGCCGGCACCTGCGGAGCGGTGCCGCGGGGCACCAGCGCGTAGCGCCCTACGACGGTACCGCCGTCCCAGGGTACAGAAACCTCGACAGCCACATAGCCGTCGCGGTCGTCGATGTCGAGCAGGGTCGCCGCCTCGGCTCCGGCGGCAGGATGCAACGGGGCCGGGCGCGAGCACGCAGCCGCGGCGATCATCACGGCGCCCGCGGCCACCGGCCAGATTATCCTCATTTTCATGATTCGCACTTGATTGTTTGTGCAAATCTAACAAAATAATGTGTGACAGCCAATTTTTACACGGCCCGAACTATAAAAATCATCAAAAAGCTTGCATTTGCAAAATATTGATTGTAACTTTGCAACAAACTTCAACACTATGGAAAGCCTCATTGAATATTTCGAGATGCCGAAGCCGTCGGCAACGATGCTCGACCGCCTCAAATACCTCGTCAACTCTTCGCACCGGTCCCAGGCCCAGTTCAGCCGCCTGATCGACATTGATCCGTCGTCGATGTCGCGCCTGCTCAGCGGCCGCATGCCCATCACCAACCACTTCGTCAACCGCCTTGTGGCCAATCTGGGCGTGTCGAAAGCGTGGTTCACCAAGGGCGACGGTGTCCCGTTCCCCCGCACCGACAGCCCCGCCACGGTTGCCGCCTCAGGCTCCGCCATGCAGCCTGCCGACACTTGCCAGCCCAAGGGCGCGCCCGTCTACGACATCGACGCCACCGCCGGCGTGGATCCGCTGAGCCGCATGTTTGCCGAGGACCGCATCATCGGTTACCTCGACATCCCGGGCATACTGCCGTCGTGCCCCGTGATCCGCGTCTCGGGCGACTCCATGACGCCTACCGTCCCCAACGGCTCGTATATCTCGATCCGCGAGATCCGCGACACGTCCATCATAGCCTGGGGCTCGATCTATCTGGTCGAACTCGAGGACTACCGTATGGTCAAGTACCTGCGCCGCAAGGCCGACGACAGCGATGCCGTCGTGCTCCACAGCGAGAATCCCGCCTACGACGATATCGAAATCCGGCGCAGCGACATCAGGAAGCTTTTCCTGGTCGAGCGCGTCATAGATATGCGTACCATTGCGTAAGGCTCCCGAACCGCTTCCGACGTGCCTCGAGGCCGGGCGCCTCGAGGCCGGGTGCGACGAGGCCGGGCGCGGCTGCCTGGCCGGCCCGGTTGTGGCCGCCGCCGTCATACTGCCCGACGGCTACTCGCATCCCTGGCTCATGGACTCCAAGAAGCTCACCGAGCACCGCCGCGAGGAGATGCGCGAGATCGTCATGCGCGACGCCGTGGCCTGGGCCGTAGGCATCTGCTCGCCGCAGGAAATCGACGAGATCAACATTCTCAACGCATCTATCGAGGCCATGCACCGCGCCCTGCGCGGCCTGGCCGTCCGTCCCGGAGCCATCATCGTCGACGGCAACTGCTTCAAGCCGTTCGAGGACATCCGGCACACCACCGTCGTGAAGGGCGACGCCAAATTCGCCAACATCGGCGCCGCCTCGATCATGGCCAAGACTACCCGTGATGCCATCATGGCGCGCCTCGACGCCGAGTACCCCGCCTACGGCTGGGCCGTCAACAAAGGATATCCGACCGCCGCACATCGCGCCGCCATCGCCGCTGCCGGCCCGTGCCTCCACCACCGCCGCTCCTTCCGCCTGCTGTAATAGCAAAAGGTAATGCAAAAAAGTGTAGGTACATCGCTTTGCGATGTGCGAATAATTTTTGCTATGTCTACCATTCCGGGGCCTCCTCTGCTGCTATGGTTATGTTTTTGGGTGAACTTGCGCGGCGTCGCTGTTTCTTTTTCAGCGATTCCACAAATTCATAATATTCATTAGGACTCATCTCTTCCTCTTTGATCAGCGGCGACAACACATCAAGCTGCCCCAGCACCCGCAACAGCCGCATCAGTGAATCGAATGAGCTGATTTCGCCACTTTCAATTTTTTTCAGTGTCGATACTGAAATCTGGGCCTGATAAGCCAGATTCATCTGCGTGAGATTCTGCCGCAATCTGAGCCGGCGCATTTTTTGACCAATGCGCTGACAGATTACGCTATCGGGCATCATATAAATATTTTCCTCCATAGTCGCGTTTTAAACTATTAGAATGCAAATATAGCAATAATAGTTTAAAATACAACTATAATTCAACATTTTTTTACTGATTAGGTCTTTAGTCTTTGGCCGATTGCGGCGAGTTTGTTTTTCGTGCGGCGGCAATAAATGGCGGCTGGGTACGTTATATGGTTATAGATTCATCGATTATGAAAAGAATTTTAATTGCATTGGTGGCTGCGGTGTGCTCTCTGACGGCCGTCATGGGTCAGGAAAGCGAAAAGACTGTGATATGGGGCGTGCGCGCGGGCATCGACGTGAACATCCCCGGCAAATGGCACGGCAACGGAGCTTCGGTCGATATGTTCAAGAACGGCTGCGGCTTCACGGCCGGCGCGGTGTGCAACGTCTGGCTCGGCCGCGGCTTCTATCTCGAGCCGGGGCTGTCGCTCTTCTACGATACTTATTCCTTCGACGACCTGATCCTTGCGGACAATGCCGGCGAGCCCGCGCAAAGCGATCCGTCGCTCTACAAGGTGGGCCTGCGCCTGCCCGTCATGGTCGGCTACAGCTTCAACATAGCCCAGCGGCTGCTGATGAGCGTCTACACCGGCCCGGAACTCAGCTATGCTTTCGGCGGCAAGGTGCGTCTCGATGAAAATGTGGACACGAATGATATCGACACGGCCTTCGACCTCTTCGGCCCGGGCGGCCAGCGGCGCCTCGACTGCGCGTGGAAGATCGGCGTTGCGGCTCCGATAGGCCCGATCTCGATGAGCCTCGACTGCGCGCTGGGTCTGACGAATCTCAACCGCAGCGAGATGTCGTTCCGCGAGTACCGCGTCACCGTGGGTGCGACTTACTATTTCTGAGGCGATAAATCATAGGATTATATACGAAAAGAGGCAGTCTCACGATTGCCTCGATCCGTAAAAACCTTAAAAATCTAATCCTATGAAAAAACTAATTCAAAATTTGTACTTCTTTCTGCTGTTGCTTTGATAATAATACGCCTGCGCCCGTCAAAAGTTGCGCCAGGGGCCATCGGGGGGCCTATTTTAGCAATATTTCACCAAGAGCAGTAAGGATTGTTAACAAATAGCGCGGTTTGTCGGCATTTTCGGCCTATTTGTCTATAAAAGTTGCACAGAACGGCCGGTGTGCATAACTTTGCAGCGTGATTAGCAAGCAACCGAAATATCTGATGAAAACTCTGACCCTGCTGTTGGCTCTGCTTGCCGGGAGCCTCGCCGCCCCGGCTTACACCGTGAAGGGCACCGTCACCGACACCGGGGGCGAATCGCTGCCCAGCGCATCGGTGCGCCTGCTTGCGGCGGCAGACAGCGTCGTGGTCAACGGCACCGTCTCGTCGGCCGAAGGCTTATTCAGTTTTCCGAATGTCAAATCGGGCAAATACATCGTCGAGGTGAGCTATGTGGGCTTTGCCACCCAGGCCCGCGACATTCAGGTCAAGGGGGCTTCGCTGACCCTGGAGCCTTTCCGCATGGCCGACGACGCCATAATGCTGCGGGAAACCACCGTAGTCGGCATAAAGACGCCGGTCACCGTCAAGGAGGACACTATCGAGTTCAACGCCGACTCATACCGGACGGCGCCCAACGCCGTGGTCGAGGACCTGCTCAAGCGTCTGCCCGGTGTCGAAGTCGGCTCCGACGGCTCCATCACTGCCAACGGGCAGACCGTGACCAAGATACTGATCGACGGGAAGGAATTCTTCAGCGACGACCCGACCGTGGCCTCGCGCAACCTGCCCGTCGGGATGGTCGACCGCCTGCAGGTGGTCAACCGCAAGAGCGACCTGGCCCGCATCACGGGCGTCGACGACGGCGAGGACGAGACAGTCATCAACCTCACCGTCAAGAAAGGCATGCGGAACGGCTGGTTCGGTACCGTCGAGGGCGGCTACGGCTCGGACGACCGCTACAAGGCGCAGTTCAACATCAACCGCTTCTGGAACGGCAACCAGATCACCTTCATCGGCGCGGCCAACAACGTCAACGATCTGAGCTTCAACGACGGCACCGCCTCGCGCTTCCGCCGGTTCGGCGGAGAGAACGGCGTGACGACGTCGCAGGCCCTGGGCGTGAACTTCAACGTAGGGCGCGGCGAGATACTCAGGGTGGGCGGCGACATCATGTACTCGCGCAGCGACCGCGACACGCGGCAGGAATCCACGCGGCAGTATCTGCTCGAAAACTCCAGCCTGTACACGTCGACGGGGAAGATCGCCCGCGACCTGGGCAACAACTACCGGGCCGACTTCCGCGTGCAGTGGAAGCCCGACTCGCTCAATACCGTCGACTTCCGTCCGCGGTTCAGCTACAACCACAACAATTCGTGGTCGCGCGACTCCACGCTCACTTCGGCGGGAGCCGACGGCCTGGATCCGATCTCGCGCTCGGTCAACCGCTCGTCGGCCCGCGGCGACTCGTGGGAGGCATCGGGTTCGCTGATCTACAACCACCGCTTTCGCGCGCGCCGCGGCCGCTCGCTGTCGCTCTTCGTCAACTACCGCTACAGCAATGTCGAGGAGCAGAGCGACACCTACTCGTGGAACCAGTTCTACAACTATAACGATTCGGTCGACCTCTACGACCAGTTCTCGACGTCGCGGACGCTGACCAACAACGTATCGGCGCGGCTGAGCTGGACGGAGCCTCTGGGTGATCCGTCGCGCGGCAACTTCCTCACGGTCGCCTATCGCTTCCAGTACCGCTGGAACGACGCCGACAAGCTCGTATATGACCATCCGGTCTCGTTCCCCGACGGCTGGGACGGCCCGGCCGTGGTCGACCCCTCGCTGGTGTTCAGCGACGACCTCTCGAATCAGTTCCGCAACGAATACATGAATCAGGACATACGGGCGGGCTTCAAGCACGTGTCGCGGAGCCAGACCGTCGACGTGGGCCTGTCGCTGGTGCCCCAGAGTTCGAAATCGACCGACCTGATCAACTCGGCGCGCAACATCCCGCGCCGCGACGTCCTCAACTTCGCGCCCTACCTGCGCTACCGCTGGAAGCCGTCGAAGAGCCAGGGCATGCAGGTCGACTACATGGGCCGTTCGTCGCAGCCCTCGATGACGCAGCTGCAGCCTGTGGCTGACGTAAGCGACCCCCTCAACATCGTCATAGGCAATCCGGATCTCGACCCGACGTTCACGCACAACGTGCGTGTGCGCTACAACAACTTCTCGGCCGAGGCACAGCGCTCCGTCATGGCGATGCTCGATGCGCGGGTGGTGCAGAACTCCATCGTATCGAAGACTACATTCGACCCGGGAACGGGCGGCCGCACGACCA
>CAJJQT010000092.1 GCA_905193995.1 uncultured Porphyromonadaceae bacterium
GAACGCTCCGCCCATCGACATGAAACGGGCTGTGCCGCGCTGATCGGTCTGCGACAGAGTATATGCGTCGACGGCGCTCTGGGCTGCAAGACCCAGCGGCAGCGCCGCCACGGCTATGGCTATTGCTGTTCTTTTCATTGTGTCCTAATGTTATGCGCGTAAGAAAATAAAATCGGATGTCAGAATATCACCGGCGCTGATTACCGGCGGCCGCGACCGCCTCCACCGCCGCCGGAGTGCGAACCGCCCCCGGTTCCGTGGGTCGAGCGCGATCCGCCACCCGTGCCGTAGGTCGAGCGGCCGCGGTTGCTCGAACCGGAGTTATAGTTATTATTGTTGTACGAAGGCGTCTGGCGGCGTGTATTGTTGTTCTGCACGCCCGTACCGTTGTTCGAGCCGTTGTTGCGGCCGCGGTTGAAACTGCCGCTGCCGTAGTTCGAGCCGGAGTTACCGCCTACCGATGGGGCGGTATATGAGCCCGTACCCGGGCGGTTCGTAGGCGATGTCGTTCCGACATGGCGTCGGCGGTCCGAGTAGCCGGGGCGTCCTGTTATACCGGTGGCGCCGGCGCTGATGGCACCCGGACGACGCCCGACAGTCGACGACGAGCCGGCCGGAGCGTGCGGCCGCGAAGATCCCGCGCTCGATGCCCAGTGGTTAGATCCGGGACGCCATGACGGACCCGGGCCCCATCCCGGACCGGGATGCCAGCCCCACGACGGCCCCCACGACGGGCCCCAGCCCCACGACGGGCCCCAGCCCCAGCTCCAGCTGTACCAGGGATCGTAGTAGCTCCACGAATACGAGGGCCAATACCAGGGCGACACATACCAGGGTGAGTACCATGAGCTGTATGCGGGCCATGTCGGCCACGTATTCACGACGTAAACGTTGATGTCGGATGCCGGTTCGGTGGCGTAATAGTAGTTGATCAGATCGCTGTCGCCAGATCCGTTGACAATGTCCGGATTATAATAGCGCTCCAGTCGGCGCGTATAGGCAAATGTGTCGGCATCCTGGCCGACAGTGTCGGCCGACGCCGTATCGGTCGATACCAGGAACTGGCCTCGGCGGTTGTATTCGTCGACGTCGACTTTGAGGCCGCTGCCAGCCGGAGCGGCGTATGTGTCGGCTCCGGGATAATTCACGACGGTATTGGGGACATAATTCGACTGTACGGCCGGCTTTTTTGGCTGTTTGGGCTCCGACGCCGGATTGTAGTAGATATCATCGTCATCATCCCAGCCGGAGGCAGCCGGGGCGGCCGATACAGCCAAGGTGGCTGCGACGAGCATCGACATCAGGGAGAGGCGCTTTATATTCATTTCTGCAAAATTTAAAGTTTTTCTATACATTAGACTTGCCGGTTGCCGGCAGGTTTAACTGCAAAGTTAGCGTTTTTTTCGCCACAATTCATAACTTTTACGCATATTTGATAAATATATAACAACTTTCCCGCCAAAAACAGTTCTTGTCCCGCAAAAAAATCAAAGCGGAAGACCGGCGCTGACGGTCAATGACGCCGGCGCCGGTCTTCCGTGTGGAGTGTTTACTGAATCCGTTATTTGGTCGGTTTCAGATCATATGAGGCGATCGAGAGAGTGAAGCCCCAGTAGATGAAGGCGATCGAGGTCAGGAACGATACCATCAGCATGTCCGATACCCAGCCTGCCTCCAGGAAGAAGAAGCCGATAAGGCACATAAGGATGCCGTTGATGATTCCCAGCCACCAGTAGCGGTTGTGCGTGCGGTAGCAGGCCTGCACGAGGGCTTCTATGCCCCAGAAGATGAACACGAAGGCTATGAAGTACGGGAACACTGCCTCGCTCAGGATGATTGAGCGTACAAGCATGAAACCGATGAACATATCGATCATGCCGCCGGCAAGCCACCAGCCCCACCCTTTCGAACGGTCAGGACCCGAAGCGACGCAAAGCTGTACGATACCGGTAAGGATTAGCAACCAGCCGAAGATCTGTGATGCGATAGCATAGCCGGCTTCCGGCCAGAACCAATAAGCGAATCCTGATAATACCATCAGGATACCAACGACCAGGACTACCCACCATGCGCGGGTCTGTCCTAAGTAGCTAATGTTTAAAGCTTTCATAATGTATAAATTTTGAGTTTCGTTAAATGTTTCAGGATTTTTAGTTAATTTTAGTATTATAACAACACCCCGTTCGGTTTGGTTTGCTGCTTCCGATTATTTTTTTGTCGCTTACTGATATGGCTCACTTTTTATCTCACCCACATAAATTATATGGCGCCCGCGCACATGTTTTAGCATTTTTTTGTTTAACTTTGCATCGGACGGTACGTCAGGCAATACACAAAAGATATGGACACGAAAACCCTTGAATTTGTAACTTACTGCATCAGCAAACTTGCTCAGTCGCTGAAGCTTCCGCAACGCGAAGTATACCGGCGGCTCATTCGCTCCGGAATACTTTACGGTTATATAGTGCCCTCGTACGATGTCCTTCACACATTCGGATCGCACTACCTGATGGAAGACCTCACAGGTTACATGCGCGAGAAAGGAGTCCTACAGTGATAAAACCATTCCTCAAACGTAGCTGTACCGCGCCCCGACACGGTACATTCACGTGACAATCTCGATTTCGGGAAAGGCTTCTACCTTACGCCCCTGCACGAGCAGGCCGTAAGTTATGCCAGGCGCTTCAGACGCCGCAATCAGGATGCATGGCTCAATTCATATGAATTTGATTACAATCCCTCTCACTGGAAAATTCGCAGGTTCGATTCGTACGATGGCGACTGGCTCGAATTTATTTCCAATTGCAGGGCTGGCAATGACGGTACCGATTACGACATGGTTATCGGTGGCGTTGCCGACGATAAAGTGATCCGTACACTTGACCGCTATTTCGAAGGCGAAATCACAGCTGAGCATGCCCTCGGCATATTGATATACGAAAAGCCAAATATACAGTATTGCATCCGCAGCCAGGCCATGCTGGATGAATGTCTGAAACAGATATGACTCAGGAAAGCAGAACAGTCCTCCGAGGCGACAAATGTGCCGATATCATCCGCTGTATCAGTGAAATGTATGAAGTAAGTCTTGTCCAGGCCACCGACATTTTCTATAACTCGGAGACATCCGAGCTTATTGAGGAAGGAATAGGCGATCTTCACTGCCGTAGCGCCAGATATCTGGCACAGTGCGTATGGGATGAATACATCGAAGATAAGGAAAAATGACATTTAGGCAAATATGCCCTGGCCACACATATAAATTATATGAATTATATGGCGCCCCCGCACATATTTTAGCATTTTTTTGTTTAACTTTGCATCGACAAGTCTATAGATCCGAGACATGAACGAGCAAGCCCTCAGCAGGCTGTATTTGAAGGATACAGCTTTCAGCCAACTGATGCAGCGGCGCATATTCAACGTGCTGCTGGTCGCCTCGCGCTACGACGCCTTCATCATGGAGGAGGACGGCCGCGTCGACGAGCAGCTGTACATGGAATATGTATCGCTCAACCTCAGTTCGCCTCCGCGGGTGACGCGCGCCTCGACCATCGCTGCCGCCATGGAGCTTATGGGCCACAATCACTTCGACCTTGTCATCGTCATGCCGGCAAACGATATTTCCGAGTCGATCGAAGGCTGCCGCCGCATCAAGGCCGCCAGTCCCGACATACCGCTCGTGGTCCTGACGCCATTTTCCAAAGAAGTGTCGCGACGCCTGCTCGGCGAGGACCTCTCGCAGATCGACTACGTGTTCAGCTGGCTCGGTAACATGGACCTGCTGCTGGCAATCATCAAGCTCCTCGAAGACCGCCTCAACGCCGACGACATCACCGAAGTAGGCGTGCAGATGATCATGGTCGTCGAGGACTCTGTCCGCTTTTACTCGTCGGTGCTACCGCACATCTATAAATTCCTGCTCTCGCAGTCACGCGAATTTTCGACAGAGGCTCTCAACGAACACGAACAGATGCTGCGAATGCGCGGACGCCCGAAAGTGATGCTCGCCCGCGACTATGAGGAAGCCGTCGGCCTGTATGAAAAGTACGGCGACAACATGCTCGGCGTCATCAGCGATGTGTCGTTCATGCGCGGCGGTGTCAAAGACCCGCAGGCCGGCATCCGGCTGGCCGAATACCTGCGCGGGCGCGATCCTCACCTGCCGCTGATCATCGAATCGTCAGAGACCTCCAATGCCGCGGCCGTGGCCCGCATCGGCGGCGTCTTTCTCGACAAGAACTCAAAGAAACTCCCCGTCGACCTCGGCGAGGCTATCATGGCCAACTTCGGCTTCGGCGACTTCATCATCCGCGACCCTGAGTCGGGCCGCGAGATCATGCGTCTGAAAGACCTCAAGGCCTTGCAGAAGAACATCTTCGACATCCCTGACGAGGCGCTTTACATCCACGCATCCAACAACGACATATCGCGCTGGCTCTACTCGCGCGCACTCTTCCCCATAGCCGACATCATCAAGCGCCACCGCTTCGAGTCCATCGCTGACGCTCCGGCGGCCCGCCAGCTCTTCTTCGAGCTTATCGTCAAGTACCGCAAGATGAAAAACCGCGGCGTAGTGGCAGTCTTCCGCAAAGACCGGTTCGACCACTACAGCAACTTTGCCCGTATCGGCCAGGGCAGTCTCGGCGGCAAGGGACGCGGCCTGGCGTTTGTCGACTCCATCATAAAGAAGAATCCCATCTGCGACAACTTCTACGGAATCACTATCTCGATTCCGCGCACCGTGGTGCTCTGCACCGACATATTCGATGAGTTCATGGCATCGAACCGCCTCTACCCCATAGCGCTGAGCGACGCACCCGACAGCGAGATCCTCTCGCATTTTCTGGCCGCTCGCCTGCCCGAACGCCTTGTAGAGGATTTCTTCGCTCTGTTCGAGGTCATCGACCGCCCCCTGGCCGTACGTTCGTCAAGCCTGCTCGAGGACTCGCACTACCAGCCTTTCGCCGGCATCTATTCCACATACATGGTGCCATGCGTCGATGACCGCTACGAGCGGCTGCGGCTGCTCAGCGACGCCATCAAGGGCGTCTACGCCTCAGTATTCTTCCGCGCCGGCAAGGACTACATGACCGCCACAAGCAACCTCATCGATCAGGAGAAAATGGCCGTCATCATCCAGGAAGTCGTCGGCGAGCAGTACCGCGACTGCTATTTCCCGAACTTCTCAGGCGTAGGCCGCTCGCTCAACTATTATCCCCTGGGCAACGAACAGCCCGAAGACGGAGTGGCCGAAGTAGCCATCGGTCTGGGAAAGTACATCGTCGACGGCGGTGTAGGTCTGCGGTTCAGCCCGCTGCATCCCGGGCGTGTGCTGCAGACCTCGACCCTGGACCTGGCCCTGAAGCAGACCCAGACACGCCTGTGCGCCCTCCCCGTAGACGCTTCAGCCTGCGGCACCATCACCACCGACGACAGCTACAACATCGTCAGCCGGCCGGTGCAGGATTTCGCCAACACCGGCGCCCTGCGCTACATAGCTTCCACTTACGATGCCCGCGATGCCATTCTCAAGGACTATGAGGACGGTTCCGGACGCCGGGTCATCACTTTCAACAATATACTGCGCGACAAGGTCTTTCCGCTCGCCCCTGCTATTGATTTCATGCTAAAGCAGGGCCAGAGCGCCATGCAGCGTCCGGTCGAGATAGAGTTCGCCGGTCTCATCGCCCCCAACGCATCGTCGGTTCCCGTCAACAAAGGCCACATCTACTGGCTCCAGATCCGCCCGATCATCGACCGCAAGGAACTCGTCACCGACGCCATGCTCGAGGTTGACCCCGCATCGGTGATTCTCCGCAGCTCCACCGCCATCGGCAACGGCGCCGTCGAAGGCATCCGCGACATCGTCTACGTCCGGCCCGACACCTTCGATTCGGCCAACAACAACCGGCTTGTGGGTCTCATCGAAGCTATCAACCGCCGCTATGTGGCCGAAGGCCGCGGCTACGTGCTCGTCGGCCCCGGCCGCTGGGGCTCGAGCGGCAGCGCCCTGGGCATACCCGTACGCTGGGCCGACATCTCCGGCGCCCGCCTCATCGCCGAGGCCGCCGTCGGCAGCTACTGTCCCGAACCAAGCCAGGGCACGCACTTCTTCCACAATCTCACGTCATTCGGCGTGGGATACTTCACTATCGCTCCCGGCATCGACGGCGCAGTGTACAACACCGACGCACTCGACGCACTCGACGCTGTATACGACGACGGACTTGTCCGCGCCGTACGCCTCGACGAGCCCCTTTACATAGCTATTAACGGACGCAAGGGCGTCGGTGTCGTCGCGACCCAGGCCCCTGCCAAAAATGACATATGACATGAGCATCTTCAAGTCAATCAAACGCGGCCTCGGATTCTCCGACGGCGACGACGAAGCCGACACCGCCCTCTATGCCGACACCGCAGAGTCAATATACGCCCCCGCCAAGGGGAGCACGAGTCCCGGGACACCCGATCGGACGGCTCCGGCTGCCCCCGCCGTCGAACCGCTGAAGTTCGATCCTGCTAGCCAGAATGCAATATTCGAGAAAGTCGTAGAGATATTCAATAAGTCGCTTCCCCCCTTCCTGGCCCAGAGCGTCGACCGCGACGCACAGATCAAATACCTGCGCGATGCACTCGACAGCGGTGTGCGCCAATACCTCGACTCGCTCGGCGAACAGGCGCAGAACTACTGCGAGAGCCGCTGGCAGCAGACACGCGAATCGATGGCCGCCGAACTCGACTCCATCAAGGCAAAAGCCGCCGATATCGAGAAAAAATCGGCCGATATGCAGCAGAAGCAGCTCAGCGCCGACCGCCAGAAACGCGCACTCGCCGACCGTGTCCACGACCTTGAGGCTCAGCTCGTCAAGATCGAAGCCGACCGCGAACAGTACGAACTCGAGAACCGTTCGCTCGTCAACCGCCTGAAAGTCGCCGGAGTGCAGCAGGAGGACGTCGACAGCGCGCGCTCCGAGATCGAGCGGCTCAACCTCGAGATCAAGCGTCTGCGCGAGCGCCCGGGCGAAAACTCGTCGGCCGAAGCCGACGCAATGAAGATCCAGATCGAAGAGATGACTTCGGCCATGGACAGCCTCAAGGAAGAAGGCCGAGTAGCCAAGCAGATGCTCGAGGACATGCGCAAGAACCTCGCCGCAGCCAACAAACGCCTGGCCGACCGCGAGAAGCAGCTCGACGACGCCAACACTACCATCGAGGAATACAATAAGGAGCTCGACAAGAAGATGGTCGAGGTCGGCGAACGGCTATCGCGCGACTCCGAGAAGATCAAATCGCTCAAAAACGCCCTCTCCGAACGCGACGCAAAGATAGAATCGCTCCGCGAGACGATATCCGAGAATCTCCGCAAGCAGGCACGCCGCGAGAAAGAGCTTCAGGAAGAAATAGCCCGCCTGAAGCCCCGCAAACCCGCCATA
>CAJJQT010000093.1 GCA_905193995.1 uncultured Porphyromonadaceae bacterium
GACCGCATTCTGGCCTCGCGCATGGGCGCCGCGGCCATCGACGCCCTGATGGAGGACCAGCGCAACGTGATGATCGGCATCAAGAACGACGAGATCGTCTACGTTCCCTTCACCAAGGCCATCAAGAACGACAAACCCATCAACCGCGAGCTGCTCAACACGCTGCGCCGCCTTTCGATCTGATCACCAAGCCGCCCCGCCGCGCCCGCCGATGAAGCTTACACCCCTGCGCCTGATACCGATGGTGCTGCTGGCTCTGCTGGCGGCCGCCTGCGCCAGCATCGGCCGCCCCGAGGGCGGACCGCGCGACGAGCTGCCCCCCGTGTTCGTGCGCTCGACGCCGATGCCCGGCGACACCGGCGTCGACGCCCGCAGCATCACCATCTACTTCGACGAGAACGTGCAGCTCGAGGACGCCTTCAACAAGGTGGTCATCTCGCCGGTGCAGATCCAGGCGCCGACCGTGACGGCCAACGGGCGCCGCGTGAGCGTGCGCCTCAACGACACCGTGCGCCCCGACATGACCTACACCATCGATTTCGGCGACGCCATCAAGGACCTCAACGAAGGCAACGTGCTCGACGGCTTCGCGCTCGACTTCTCGACCGGCGGCCACATCGACACGATGCGCATTTCGGGCGTCGTGCTCCAGGCGTCGAATCTCGAGCCCGCGCAGGGCATCCTCGTGGGTGCGTACTCCAACACGGCCGATTCGGCCATACGCACCCTGCCGCCCGACCGCATCGCCCGCACCAACCAGCGCGGCCAGTTCACGATCCGCAATCTGGCTCCGGGCTCATACCGCGTCTACGCCTTCAACGACCTCAACCGCGACTTCCACTGGGACCGCTCTGAGGACATTGCCTTTCTCGACTCGCTCGTGACGCCGTCGGTGCGCCCCATCGAGGTGGTCGACACGCTCTACAGCTCCTCCGGGGCCGACTCGCTTGTCGTGCGCCCCGGCCACCGCTTCCTGCCCAACGACGTGCTGCTGACGTGGTTCAACCTCGACTACCGCGCCCAGTACGTCAAGGACTACCGCCGCGACGTGCGCCGCAAGGCCCTGCTGGTCTTCGGCGCCGAGCCCGACTCGCTGCCCCGCGTGCGTGCCGTCGGCGGAGGCGAATCGCTCGACGGGCGCCCGGCCTCCGACTGGGCCGTCGAGCAGTTCAGCGCCCGCGGCGACTCCCTCACGCTGTGGCTCCGCGAGCCCGCGCTCGGCACCGACTCGCTGATGCTCGCCGTCAGCTACCGCAAGCCCGACTCGCTCGACCGCCTGCAGTGGACCACCGACACGCTGCGCTTCTTCTACCGCGAACCCCGCCGCAGCAAGAAGGAGATCGAAGCCGACACGCTGCCGCCCGCCCTCGACGTGCTGCAGGTGCAGTTCGGCTCGGCCGGCCAGGAGGTCAACCGCCCGCTGCAGTTCGCGCTCAGCCAGCCTGTCGAGACTTTCGATACGGGCGCCATGCGCATGGAAATGCAGGTCGACACGCTCTGGAAGCCCGTGGCGCTTCCCCCGCTGCTGCCCGACTCGGCCGACCTCCTGCTCGGCCGGCGCCTCGACGTTAAATGGACCCCCGGCGCCAAGTACCGCTTCACCATTGATTCGGCCGCAATCGTAGGCATCTACGGCGAGCACAACAAGCCCGTGATGCGCGAATTCACCGTCCGCCCGCTCGAGGATTACTCGAATATCACATTTAATATAAAGGGAGCCGATTCAACGGCCGTGGTCGAACTGCTGTCGGCCTCCGACGAACCGGTGCTTCGTGCGCCGGTCACGGCCGACGGCCGCGCCGTGTTCCGCTTCGTCAACCCCGGCACGTACTACGCCCGCCTGTTCTTCGACTCCGACCGCAACGGCCGCTGGACCACCGGCATTCCCGATTCGGTGCAGCCCGAGGAGGTCGCCTACTACCCCCGCAAGCTCGATCTGCGGCGCAACTGGGATGTGGAGCAGGTATGGGACATATATGAGCTGCCCGTCGACGCCCAGAAGCCGCAGGCAATACTCAAGAACAAACCCAAGCTGAAGCGCGGCGAGGAGCCGCCGCCATCCGATGACGACGAGGAGATCGACGACGACTTCCTCGGCAGCGACCCCCGCACCAATCAGGGCATCGAGCGTCGCCGCAACAGCGGCAACCGCGGCACCGGCGGCCGCCGCCAGCAGTCCGGCGGCGCAGGCGGCGCAATCCGCCGCTGACCGTCTCCCCGGGCAATGGAGCGAAGGCGTCCCCGCCTTCGCCGCTGAACGTCGGGCTATTACTTTTGATATCGTTGATCACCGGTTGTGAATACGCGACGTCTTCACTCTACTGCAATTGTTAAATCAAGGGGTTAAATTTAACTTAACAGTGTTAAACTTGCAATTTTCGGGCAATTTTATTGTTAAAAATTGGTAAGAGTGGAAAAAATTGATTTACTTTGCGCCGAAAGATAGTTATCCGCAGCCGCGGAGTAAGTCACACGCTCCCGAATACAAGGGCCGGCCTTAGATTGTGAGGACAACAAACCATTGAAAAACCGGGATCGGCCCCCGCAGCCGTCTCTTTTTCCAAGAATTTGTGCTATGCAGCAAGCAGCCAAGCAGTCGACGGGTATTGTGATTCGCTCCGACGCGCATGCCGACGAATACGACCCGCAGAGAATTGAAACTGAGATTATATAATTACTAACTTAAAATTACTACTTGCATGCAGAACATTTGTTTACAAATGACGCGGAAGGCAGTGCTGGCACTCGCCCTGGTGATCGCCTGCGCTCTTCCGGCATTAGCACAAAAAATCACAGTGAGCGGCACTGTGTATGAGCCCGAAGGCGAACCCGCCATCGGCGCGAGTGTCGTGGTGCAAGGTCAGCAGAATGGCGTAAGTACCGATTTCGACGGCAACTACACCATCGAGGTTGATCCCCAGGGCACACTCGTGTTTTCGTACATAGGCTGTGAGACACAGTCCGTCGCCGTCAACGGCCGCACTACTGTCGACTGCCACCTTACGTCGAGCGCGGTAGCTCTTCAGGAAGTCGTAGCCGTCGGCTACGGTACCGTGAAGAAGGAAGATGCCACCGGTTCGGTAGCCATCATCAAGCCCGACGAGATCGAGGCCGGCATCGCCACCTCGACCCAGGACCTCCTGGTGGGTGCGTCGCCCGGTGTCGTCGTGACCCTCGACGGCGGTAACCCCGCAGGCGGCGGCACAATCCGTATCCGCGGCGGCTCCTCGCTCAACGCCACCAACGATCCTCTGATCGTCATCGACGGCGTGCCCCAGACCAACCAGAGTCAGGGCGGCGGCATGAACGCGCTCACGATGATCAACCCGCAGAACATCGAGTCGATGACCATCCTCAAGGATGCATCCGCTACGGCCATCTACGGTTCGCGTGCTTCGAACGGCGTCATCATCATCACCACCAAGAAGGGCCAGAGCGGCCGTCCGCAGGTCAACTTCTCGGCCAACTTCAGCGTAAACACCGCACGCAAGAAACTCAACATGATGAACGGCCAGGAATTCGCCGACATGGTTACCGCCAACCTCGGTGAGGCTTCGGCCGCACAGCTCGGATACAACGGCACCATATACAATACCGACTGGCAGAAGGAAGTGCTCCGTACATCGTTCTCGCACGACTACAACCTGAGCGTCGGCGGCAAGGCCGGCATCCTCCCCTACCGCGTGAGCGTCAGCTACACCAACAACCAGGGTATTCTCAAGACCTCGTCGATGGACCGCGTCACCGCAGGCTTCAACCTCAATCCCAAGTTCTTTGACGACCATCTGAGCGTCAACGCCAACGCCACCGGCACCTACGCCCGCACCGGCAACGGCGACACCGGCGCCGTCGGCTCGGCCATCGCGTTCGACCCCACCAAGCCCGTCTACACCAACATACCCATGGCAGGCAACGCCGGGCTGTATGTCTACAACGGCTACTACAACTTCATCCCCGGTGAAGGCGGCCAGAACGACCGCAACTCGGGCATCAACCCGCTCCAGCTCCTCAACGACGTCGACAGCCACAACAAGACCTGGTCATCGAGTGGCAACCTCCAGCTCGACTACTCGCTCCACTTCCTCCCCGAGCTCCACTTCAACCTGAACCTCGGTTATCAGGTATCGAAAAACGACTGCACTTCCTACACCGCAGCCAACTCGCTCCAGGCATGGCGCAACAGCGGCCTGCTGGCCAACAACGCAGCCGGTGCCGAGACCATGTACAAGTGGCACGAGGTACAGCGCAACACCATGCTCTCGTTCTACATCAACTATAAGAAAGAATTCGAGGCCATCAAGTCCAACCTCGACGTCACCGTCGGCTACGACTGGCAGAAGTTCAGCTACTTCGGCAACTCGAACAGCTACGTCAACTCGCTCGGCTTCCTCGGCCCCGACGGCGCCAACGGATTCGGCTACGTCAACGGCCAGTACTACATGGACGTCAACCCCAACAGCAGCATCGGCCAGACCGTCGGCGGCGCCGACGTCAAGGACTCGCGCTGGGCTGCTCCCGTTCAGCTCGTTTCGTTCTTCGGTCGTGTCAACTACATCTTCGACGACACCTACCTGCTGACCTTCACCCTCCGCGACGACGGTACATCGCGCTTCTCCAAGGACACCCGCTGGGGTCTGTTCCCCGCCGTGGCCCTGGGCTGGAAGATCTCGAATCTGCCCGTATTCCGGGACCAGAGTGTCATGAACGAATGGAAACTCCGCTTAGGCTGGGGCCAGACCGGCCAGCAGGATATCGGCTCGTACTTCCCCTACATGCCTATCTACACCGTATCGTCGGATCCCAACTTCCAGTATCCGTCGTACTTCGACAACGGCAAGTGGGTTTCGGCCCTCTATCCGCAGCCCTATGATTCGAAGATCAAGTGGGAGACAACCACCACCTGGAACGTCGGCTTCGACCTCGCTTTCCTCAACAACCGCATCACGGCCAACCTCGACTGGTATCTCCGCGACACCAAGGACCTGCTGGCCAAAGTGCCCGCCAAGGGTCTCCAGACCTCTGACTACCTGACCCGCAACATCGGTACTCTCCGCAACTACGGTATCGAGTTCACCATCGGCGCCAAGCCCGTCGTAACACGCGACTTCACATGGTCGACCAGCTACAATGTGGCCTGGAACCGCAACAAGATCACCTCGCTCAACGACGGCACCCCCATCGAATCGGGCCGCACCGTTCCCGGCGGCGGTATCGGCTCCGCTCTCCAGTGGTTCATGCAGGGCGAGGCAGCCTACACCTACCGCGTTTACCAGCAGGTGTATGACAACGCCGGCAACCCCGTCGAAGGCCAGTACGTCGACCAGAACGCCGACGGCAAGATCGACGCCGCCGACCTGATCAACTTCCACTCGCCCGAACCCAAGGTGACCATGACCTGGAACAATACCTTCAACTACAAGAACTGGGATCTCGGCATCTCGCTGCGTGCCTCGATCGGCAACTGGGTCTACAATGCACCCCGCCGCACACGCACCAACTTCGGCACTGTCGACCAGTACGGCCTCAACAACCTGCTGCGCGACGAGTTCTACTTCCACTCCAGCGACGCCAACCTCGCGCTGAGCGACTACTGGGTTGAGAACGCATCGTTCATCCGCTGCGACAACATCACCCTGGGCTACACCTTCGAGAACCTGCTCAACGACAAGCTCCGTCTCCGCGTCTTCGGTGCTGCGCAGAACCCCTTCGTCATCACCAAGTACAAGGGTATCGATCCTGAAGTGTTCGACGGCCGCGACGACAACGTCTACCCGCGTCCTGTCACCTTCACCCTCGGTGTGATCGCCACATTCTAACCATTAACCACTTATCAGAAAATTCTATATGAAACTCAATAAGATCATTCTGACGGCCGGACTCGCAGTCGGCGTGGCCCTTAGCTCCTGTACGGGCGATCTGGACCTGCTGCCGACCTCGCCGAACGACATCACGCCGGGTACCTTCCCCCAGAACCCGCGTGAGTATATGGCGCGTACCATGGCGTTCGTATACCAGGACTTCGCCACCTACGGCTACGGCACCAACTCCGACGGCTCGAACATCCTGACCTCGATGGACGGCGGTATGTCGACCTTCCAGCGCGCTATCTTCAACCTCGAGGAAATCCCCACCGACGAGGCCAACTGGCTCCCCTCGGCCGACGCTATCGACGCCAACTTCCAGTACGGCATCGCACCGACCAACAATGGTGTCGTCATGGGCGTATACTCGCGACTGATGACCAACGTGGCCCTGTGCAACAACTTCATCCAGTCCGACTTCCAGTGCAACACCGACGAGGATGTCGCTCTCAAGGCCGAATTTGACCGCCAGGCCCGAATTCTCCGTGCCGCATGCTACTTCTACCTGATCGACTGCTACGGCAATGTGCCCTGGTCGGGCGACGACGTCACCGTCGGTTCCGTACCTCCCCAGCTGAGCTCCGACTTCGCCACCGGCCGCCGCGAGGTATTCAACCGCGTCACCGAGGAGCTCGAGGACATCGTGGCCTGGTACAAGGCCAACGATCCCCAGAACCGTCCCCCCTACGGCTACGTAGGTCTCGACGTGGCTGAGTCGCTCCTGGTCAAGTTCTACCTCAACGCCGAGGTCTACACCGGCACCGCCCGCTGGAAAGACTGCTACGACCATGCCGAAGCCGTCATAGCACGTCTCGGTCACGGCGGCTTCCAGGGCTCGGGTCTCTGCCACGCATACCACCAGAACTTCGCATACAACAACAAGCAGTTCGCTATCGGCGGCGCGAGCGACATCAACGAGATCATCTGGGACATCCCGCAGGAATCCATGACCCTCAACGCCCAGGGCGTCGGCCTCAAGAGCTACGCCAACGGCGGCTTCATGTGCAACGCCTGGATCGGCGACGCTCCCTCCGACGCGACGTTCTCCTGCACCCAGGCCGAGTATAACTCGGGCAACGGCTGGAAGTGTATGAGCGCTCGCCGCCAGTTCGTCGAGATCTTCGAATGGAACAGCGACTACACCTACTCCCCCGACCTCCGCACCAAGATGTGGAAGACCGCTGCTGACGGCTTCAACATCAACAATGAGGAGTTTACCCAGGCCGCATGGGGCAACAACGGCTTCCTCGCCGTCAAGTTCTCCAACTGGTACATCAACGACGAAGGCGAGATCGACCACAACCTGTCGCCCGCTGCCGTCGACCCGCTGGGCATCGACTACGGCATGATCCGTCTGGCCGAAATCTACCTCTCGGCTGCCGAGGCCGCCCTCAACGGCGGCGGCTCCGCGGCCAAGGCCCTCGAATACACCAACTACGTGCGCGAACGCGCCGGCATGCCCGCCTACACCTCGCTCAACCTCACCGAGCTGCAGGCCGAGCGTT